>WTAK01000393.1 GCA_013139625.1 Candidatus Delongbacteria bacterium
AAGTCCGCTTTTCTTGTAAGCAGACGAGGCTACCTCAGAGCAGAACCATTCATCATCATCGTTGTAATTCATAACAAAGTCGTAAGGTATATGTCTTGAGTTTGCTTCATTTAGAGCATATTCTGCAGCTTTGTGAGGCAACGTAGGGTCTGCTATCAACTCAGGGAGATCTGATCTTAAACGTAGTACCATAACCCTAAGTTTCGTATCTTTGACATATTTCTCAGCATCGGCGATAGCAACACCGATCTCAATGTGAGCTTCTATGATAGATAATTTATTTGTTTTTTCATCGACATGCGCTAAAGCGACATGAGAGAAATTTCCGGGATAATCACTTCCACGAGAGATCAGGGCAGAGGTAGGTGCTCCTCCTCTGGAAACTAAAATATCACCACTATGGATCTTAACTCCCAATAATTCTGCAAAAGGCGTTTGAGATGGTTCGTCAGTGCAAAGTGTAAGTTGATTAATATCTTTATCATAATTCTGTAGCATAACCTCTTCAACAGCAGCTCTGGTGCCATAAAGTAACCTATAGGTTAAATGTTTGACATTTTTATCTGACATGTCCCAATTGATAGATTGTTCTTTAACTTTTTTACGAACTCTGGCAGCCAGATCGATATATTCGTTCAATCTTTTAGGGCAAGCAGCTATCATAGGAGCTAGTTTAAAGAAATTATATTCCAATAATTGAAAAATGGTATTATCATAGTTGAATTTTTTAGTATCAAAAACAGCCAGTAATAAGTTGTAATTTCTTAGAGATGAATTGATGTTTTCTTCTACGAATTCGCATTTTCTATTTCGTGCTTCCTGAAAACTTTGCTCCATTTCATTCCATAACACATCTTTATCCCAAATGAATGACTCTTTTCCGGGGCTTTGTGGCAATGGATCAGTGCTAGAAGGAATTAATAAAATTAAGTAAAGCAAAATTATTGCTAAGAGTACAATCAGTATTTTTTTCATAATTTATCCTTTTAAATAATGATCCCGAATTATTGAAGCTATTTTGCACGATTTGTATTCTATTATATCATCACCGAAAGTGATAGACTTCACATTTGAAGCTATTTTCAGGCTGTTTGTCAGCAATACTTCATCACAATTTTCTAAGAATTCTTTACTAAAACCCTCACCTAAAGCTTGGATCTTCTTAAATCCAAACAGTCTATGGTCCTTGATCAAGTTCTGCTGCATTATACCGAAAAGATAATCATTTTTTCCATCGACAAAGTATAGAGATTTATCTCTAATAGCTATAATATTGGTCTTCGTACCTTCAATGACATTCTGTTCTGAATTAACAAAGAGTACCTCATTATATTTCTTATTTACATTTTGTAAGTGCATATTTTCCATATAAGACATTGTTTTATGCCTGAAATATTTATTTGATCTTGGAGATGATGAAACAACAAGTTCTACAGGATCTGTTTTGCGATCATATACTTCGGTTCTGATAATAGTATTCCATTTTTCAAATGAATTTAACGGCAGATACTGAAGCTTGATCTTAACACTTTTGTCAAACAAATTATTTTCACTGATCATTTTAACAATATTGATATCGTTTACCAGCTTGGGGTTCGGTTTTGGTATCTTAAGATCGATACACGTATTATTCAGTCTTTTAAGATGATCTTTTATAAAAAATATCTTTTTGTTCTCATACAATATAGTCTCAAATAGGCCATATCCGAAATTAAAGGCAGGTGAATCGACCTCGATCTTCAGATTGTCTTTGAAGATTATTTTTCCGTCAAACAGTATCTTTCTTCCCATATCTCTTCCATTTTTATTGCATTATATATGTTATTAGCCTTATGAATCGTTTCTCTGTATTCCATTTCAGGATCTGAAAGTAAAGTTATTCCGCCACCGACATTGAAAGATATATTTCCTTTTTCATAGAACAGAGTTCGGATCAATATATTGAAATCCGCATTGCCATTGAAGTTTATATATCCAAAGCTGCCTGTGTAAGCACCTCTGCCGATACCTTCAAGTTCTTCTATAACTTGACAAGATCTAACTTTAGGACAACCTGAGATAGAACCGCACGGAAATAGAGCTTTGAATATTTTTTCATAGTTAACTTCTCTTAAGTTACCTTCTATCTCTGAATATAAATGATACACATTATTTAACTTTTTTACCATAGGAAAATCTTTTACAAATACAGAATCATCCGTGCAGATCTTGTGCATATCGTTCCTAAGTAGATCGACTATCATAGCTAATTCAGCCTTGTCTTTGCCGCTGTTTAAAAGTATTTGTAAATTTTCTTTATCTTTTACAGGGTTTTTACTTCGTTCGATAGTTCCTTTGACAGGTGATGTTGTTAGAACTTTGTCTTTAACTCTGAAAAACCTTTCAGGAGTTGTCGAGATCATATAGCTGTCATTGATTTTAGAAAATACCCCGAATTCAATTGGATTTGACTGTGATAATCTTGACGCAAGCTCGGTTGGTTTTATGTCAGTTGTTCCGGTTATTTCTCGTGTCAAATTTGCTTGATAAATATCACCTTGTTTGACATATTCTTTGATCTTTTCAACACCATTTTTGAACTCATCTCTCGATAGGGAAGAGCCGATATATTTTGAAGATCCTCCCACATTTTTCTCTATTTCTAAATTGAATACTTTTTCAATGTTAAATTTCTTATGTTCAAATTCGAAATTTAATTTCACGATTTCAGCATAACCTTTTTTCATATTCTCTGTTATAATATAATATTCATAAATTACAAAATATATTTGAGGTAGTTTTTTATGTTGTAAACCTGCAAATAATCCTTTTTCTTCCAACTGATCTTTGTAATCATAGCTTAAATATCCTAAAAACAGAGGATGGTTCATTTCCATATTGTTAATTCTAAGTATTTCATCAATTAACTCTAATGGATTGATTTTCACTGATTTGTTGCCAAATTCGACAATGTCTTCAGTGATCACAACAACAGGATTAACCCCGAGAATGTTCTTCCCTGTGTTGTTTTCCGGGTCATTAGTAAATAGAAAAGTTCCGTTGAATTCTTCAGCTGCTTGGAAGAATAATTCAAAATTCCAATCGAACTTTTTCTCTGATATTTTCGGTCTAATTTTCCACATATATTTCAAAGAAGTTATTTATTGTTTCTTTACCGTACTCAGATAAAAAGCTTTCAGGGTGATATTGCAATCCGACAAAAGGAAGTGTGCTGTGTTTTAAAGCCATTATTGCACCTGTTCCTTTTTCGGCAGCGATATATTGAATATTGTTATTTGCAGTGTTTTCTTTCTTTATCCCTAGTGAATTATACCGAACAGCCTTGAATTCGATAGGAATATTATTGAATAAGCTATCGTTTGAATGTATTATCTTTACTTGTGACCCGTGAGCAGGTTCTTTCACTTCAGCTACTGACATTCCATAGTAACCGGCTATGAACTGCATTCCAAGGCAAATACCTAAGGTTGGTATCTTTTCAGGTATGATCTTCTTTTTAAATAATTCTCTGAGAAGCCCAGTTTCTTCCCATGTCATAGGTCCGGGAGAAATTACTAACATATCAAAATCAATATCAAATAACTCTCGATCTTTATTTCGCTTTACGATTATCTTATAATCAGGCTTAACTGTTTTCAGCAGATCGTAAAGATTGTATGTAAATGAGTCGTAGTTATCGAATAATAGGATCGTTTTCATTCTTACTTCATTCCTTTTATGACCTGAACCATAGCTTTGACAGCCAGTCCTCTATGACTGATTTTATTTTTATCATCGAGTGACATTTCTGCTAAAGTAATATCGAACCCTTTAGGCAAGAATACAGGATCATATCCAAAACCTTTTTGACCTTTGAAATCCTCAATGATCTTTCCATTGAGAACACCTTCAGTGGTTTTATACAAATTTTCTCCGAAAAGAGTTATTACACATCTGAATACAGCATTTCTCTTGTCAAGGCCTACACCATCAAGTTCCCTAAGCATTTTACGGTTATTATCTTCATAAGAACAATTTTCTCCTGCCCATCTGGCTGAATAAACGCCGGGTTCTCCATTTAGATACTCAACTTCAAGTCCTGTATCATCAGCTAAAGTAATTATACCTGAATATTCATATATTTCTCTCGCTTTTTTTAGAGAATTATGCTCAAGTGTATCTCCATCCTCAATAACATCCGGCATATCAGGATAGTCATCTAATGATAATATTTCAATATCTAATTCCTGAAGAGCATTTTTAATTTCGATTATTTTGTTTTTGTTATGGGTCGCAAGTAGAATTTTCATTTGATTTCCTTGTTGTTCGAGTTTGTCATTAAGTGGTAATATAACAACAAAATAATAATTTTAAAACTTGTAATATTAGATTAATTACTATAAGTTAAAGATATCTAAGTACTAATTAAACAACTTGACATTAGGAGCTGAAATGAAAAAATTCATTGTATTGGTCATATCCATGGCTATATCACTTATTTTTGCTCAAAATCCTATCTTTGAAACAAGTTTTGAAACAGATCCATTTGCTGAAGGTTGGACTTTACAAACTACAGGTGCAGGTTGGCTTAATAAATTTTATGATTACACGTTCCCTGAACCGCCTACCGGTAATCGCTGTATGGCGCATATGGATGATCAAGGTCCTCAAGATGACTGGATTATTTCTCCGGTCATATCATTGCCTGCAGATGGTAATTTGATTTTATCATACTGGGAAACAGGTAAGTGGATTGAATATATAGGAATTCATGAGGTTTGCGTAACTACAGACAATGGGGCAACATGGATCCAAATAAATTCTACTGTGCCTGATGGAGATAACTTTTTACAAGTTATTTGTTCTCTTAATGATTATGTCGGGAATAATATTCAACTTGGTTGGCATTACACAGGTGATTATAGTGATCAGTGGTTCATTGATGAAATACTTGTTGCGTCAGATAATGAAGCACCTGAGATTAGTGAAATTTCAGCAGAAAGTTCTTTTCTACCTTTAATTGGTACTTATATGAATGCCGACATGGAAATAACCCTTGAATTGTATGATGAATTTGGAATTGAGTCGGTGGTAGGATATTATAGTTTTGATGGAGGCATTACTTTTGAACAAGAAATATTCTCATCAATTGAAGATCCATATGTTTGGCAAGGCGTAATTCCTGCCAAAAATGAAGTTATCTCAGGTATATTGTATTTTGAATTGCAAGACGAAATAAGCAATTCGATTACGAGTGAAAATTATGATATAGAATTTCTTAATGATTACATCGAACCAATGATTAATGATGTGCAGGGTTTATACTCTTTAGTTGGAGATCAAGTAAATATCAGAGTACTATTTAATGACTATTCTGAAATAAATTCAGCTTTAGGACACTACAGTACAGATGATTTCATTACACAGTATAATTTTGTTTTGAATGCTGAAAAAAACACAAACTATATTTACACAGGAATAATTCCAGCGGAAAATGAAATTATTGCTAATTCTAAAATATATTTTACAATTGAAGATGAATTTGGCAATATACTTACCTCTGATAATTATACTATAGAATGGCTTAACTCATTTGCTGACATATCCGAGTTTGACCTTAGATATACAACAGGTAGTAACTATGTTACATCTGTTAGAGATCAATTCTATGGAACGTGCTGGTGCTATGCAGCAGTTGTAGCTGTTGAAAGCAATCTAATGGTTACAGGTAATTGGAATTTTGAAGGTGAAGAGGGAGAGCCTAACATTTCAGAATCTCATCTTTCATGGTGGTGTGGATTTAATGAGTTTTATAATGCAGACATTGATCCTCATACTGGTGATGGGTTAGAATTACATATGAGGGGTGATTATCTCTTAACAACAGCCTATATGTCCAGAGGGGATGGATTTGTAAGAGAAATTGATTCGAGCGATTATTATAATGCACCAGCTATGTCTTCAGATTCTTACCATAAATATTATGCAAGAGATATTGAGTGGTATACTATGGATGATCAACTGAAAGGAATTGCTAAGATAAAAGAAAAAATTGTTGAGCATGGAGCAATAGGGACGTCTTTAGGTTACTCGTATAGCTTTTTTGACAACGATATGAAAATCTTTTACCAACCTCCATCAAGTGATATATACATAACACATTGTGTTGGGATCATTGGTTGGGATGATAATCTCGAAACACAAGCACCGGAAGGGCCTGGAGCATGGTTATGTAAAAATAGTTACGATGGACTTTATTATTTTTGGGTATCATATTATGATAAACATGCCTGTAGAGAAGCTGAAGGTGGTGCGGTATCTTTTCAAAATGTTGAAAGAATGAAATACGATGCAGTTTATTATCATGATTACCACGG
>WTAK01000272.1 GCA_013139625.1 Candidatus Delongbacteria bacterium
ATCAGCTTCCCTTTTTTTATTTAATCAATACTATTATTTTAGATTTTCTTCACCAAGTTTATTTCTTTTGATCAATCTAGCTCTAACTGCTGCACCAGTACCTACATTACCACCGGTAATATAACCACCATCTCTACATTGTAAAGCTTTAACTCCCCAATCGTCTCCGGCAGCATCATATTTATGTGACCATACTACAAGTAATTCTGTATTTAGTTTATATGTCCAAGTTTGCTTGTCAGATCCTGTAGTATAACCAGTGATGATATATCCATCATCCTTAGTTTGGTCTATACCATAGGCTTTATCGTCTAGTTCAGCTTCTCCAAATGAGTATTCCCACATAGCTCCATCGTCATCACCATTGATAAGGAATTCAACAACCCATCCATCATTAAATTTACTTTTTGAAACAGGATTATCATCTATTTCATTTGTTTCACCAACCATAACAACTTCACCACTGTATCCTCCAAATGACTCAGTAAGACTATAACCGATCTCATCTTCAGAAGTTGTTCCGAGGTGATTCGCTACAAATAGATCTCTTTCAATTCGAGTAACATCGAAATAATCTCTAAAATTCCAGAAATCATCTTTTTCCATTACGTGCTCAAAATCATACAAACTCATTTTACTCCAGGTCATTGTTGAAATAAAGCTTCCTACCATATCAAATTGTGCGTAGAACATATCCTTATCTACGTTGCCATCATATAATTTGGAATTATTCCAACCTGTAACATAAAAACTCCCGTTTTCATTACAAATGAGATCGGTTATGTACTGATCTCCCATTTTACTTACCCATTGCTCCAAAACAAATGGTGGTGAAGTTGTAGACCAAAGTATATGTCCTATTAAATCCTTAGTAACATTTTCCCAGTTCTGATTTCCGTTACTATATACCTTAATCAATCTTGCATCATAACCTGTGTCCCAGTTGTATGTATTGGCTGGAATGGAATCGAGAGCAGTGGTAGAAGCTACAAATTCTTCATAACCACCATCGAAAGAGCGGTAATAGTTGTTGGTATATCCACCGATTATATATCCATCATCAATAGATTTTTTTATCACAGTTGCCCCATCATCAATTACAGGATATCCAAATTGTTTATTCCATATCAAACTACCATCTTCAGAACTGATCTTTCTTACCCAAGTATCTTTATCTAAACCATTATATCTCCAACCTGCTAAGACTACTCCTCCATCATACTCTCTATCCTCGCAAACACTTTCAGCAATACCAACATTAGCAGGAATATTTTGTTCCCATAAAACATCTACTTGTTCAGTCGTTTTGTTATACATATACTTGACAACTCTGGTACCTAAACCAGTAGGTAGCGAATCGGAAGCAACAGTGATATATCCACCATCGTAAGTTTGAACAACTGATTTTAGTTCATATCCTGTACCACCGGCATCAGTAATTTCGAATGTCGGAATGAATTCAACAAGTTTGAAACTGTATGTCTTCTCTTTTATTGCATCTTCTATATCTGTTACTTGACATTTTACTGTGTGGTATCCTACTGGTAAATCTACAGTGTCATAGCTAAAATTTAAAGTATCATCGAAAGTTCCTGATGTAAAAAACGGCTCCAAATCAGCTCCAAAATAAGCATCAAAAGAGTTGAATATAGTGCTGTTGCCATTAATTGCAACAGTAAATTCAATTATATCTCCAATTGCATATTCAGTAGTATCTGGTCTTACGATATCAAGATCGATCCAAGGAAGATCTACTCCAGGAAGGGCTACAACAACTGGTATCGTAACTTCATCAGTGGCAAAATTTGTCCCAACAGCTTCTACTCTCAGATCATAATCACCAACAACTATTCCAGCTAAACTGATCTCTTGATCAACGCTTGCATCAAGGGGTTGATTTTCTGCTAAAGCTTCAATTTGACTTTTATTCCAGGATTCTTCTAAATGAGTATCACTGCCAAGATAGAAATTTATCTGAGAGTAATCTAATGTGCTGCCAGTTAGTTGAGCTGTTACCATAAAGGTTAACCCTGTATAAAGAGTATCAAGTTCTCCCACTGGTGGATTTCCTAGATTCGTAACTTCAATATCAATTACGATTGGATCAACATCATCAGTAGTTGAATCAGACGAACATCCAGTTTGGAAAAGCATAGTAACCATAAGTAATGCTAACAAAAAGAACATAGCTAACTTTTTCATTTATAAATCCTCCGAAAGATTTTTATTTAATAAATTATATTAATTAGAACTTAATTTGCATAAAATTTGGATATAAGGCAAGTCCTTTTTTTTTTAATTACTCAACATATCTAAGCTATGCAACGCTTTTCGACTTGCTTCTTGCTCTGCTCTTTTTTTAGAAGTAGATGATCCTTGAGAGATTTCTTTACCGTTAACAATAGCTTTCACAGTAAATGTTTTTTCATGTTCAGGACCTTCCTCGCTTACTACCTCATAAGTTGGAGGTTCTAAACCCTTTGATTGAACAAGCTCCAGAAGTTCTGACTTATAATTTATGGTCAGTGTATTTTCAAGTGATCTTTCTATATTTTCTAAAACCAAAACCTTGATCATTTTCTCAGCCTTAACTATTCCACTATCAAGATAGATAGCCCCGATTATAGCTTCAAATGTATCTTCCAGAATTGAAGATTTATCTCTGCCACCGGATTTTTCTTCATATTCACTTAGTAAAATATCTTCCCCTAATTTCATCTCCCTTGCAATAAGAGAAAGGTTTTCTCCTGAAACTATAACAGACTTCATTTTACTAAGCTCTCCTTCATCTAAATCTGGGTAAGATTTGTAAAGATATTTAACGACAATGAAATTCAATACGGAATCACCTAAAAATTCCAATCTTTCGTTAGAATCAATTCTGTCCTGAGTGGTCTGAGAAATGAAAGACCTGTGCTTTAATGCAGTAAGCAACAGGTCTTTATTTTTAAATGAATATGATATTTTTTCTTCAAGCGTTTTTAGGTTATCATTATTCGACAAGATTATCCTTTGAACTTCTTTACAAGTATAGATGAATTATGCCCACCGAAACCGAAAGTATTACTAAGTGCATAATCAACTTTTCTTTCAATAAATTTATTTGGAGTATAGTTTAGATCACACATTGGGTCAGGAGTTTCTTGATTTATAGTAGGATGAACAGTATTTGTTTGAACCGCTTTTATCGTTCCAATAAGTTCAACTGCGCCTGCACCACCAAGTAAGTGTCCTATTATTGATTTTGTGGAATTAATAGCGATCTTGCTTGCATGATCGCCAAAAGCAGCTTTAATGCCTGCTGTTTCCGCAATATCTCCTGTTGGAGTTGAAGTGCCGTGAGTATTTATATGGTCAATATCTTCAGGTTTAATACCAGCATCGTTAATAGCAGCTAACATAGCTCTTTTTGCACCACCACCTTCAGGATCAGGAGCAACAATATCTTTTGCATCACTGGAGAAACCGATACCTGCCATTTCAGCATAAATAGTAGCTCCTCTTTTTACTGCATGTTCATATTCCTCAAGAATAAGCATACCAGCACCTTCACCCATTACAAAACCATCCCTATCATTGTCAAAAGGTCTACTTGCTTTTTCTGGGTCATCATTTCTAGTTGATAATGCTTTCATATTTGAAAATCCTGCAATAGCAAGATCTGTAATAACGGCTTCAGCTCCACCTGCAATCATAATATCGGCATCACCATATTGAATAGTTCTGTAAGCATTTCCAACTGCATGTCCTGAAGAAGCACAAGCAGATACGGTAGTATAATTTGGTCCTCTCAAATTCCACTTCATAGAAATTCTACCTGCAGCAATATCAGGTATCATCATTGGAATAAATAAAGGGCTAACTCTTCTAGGACCTTTCTCAAGTAATTTTTTATGATTATCCTGATAAGTCTCCATTCCACCAATGCCACTACCTGTTATAACTCCAAATCTATCACCATCAACTTTTTCAAGATTGATCTTAGAATCTTCGAGAGCACTTTTAGCAGCCACTAAAGCATACTGTGTAAATCGGTCTAATCTCTTATATTCATTTCTTTCAAAGTGGTCAGCAGGATCAAAATCTTTTATTTCTCCGGCTATTTTTACGGAATGTTCGGTAGTATCCCATCTCTCTATTAAAGATACCCCATTTTTCCCATCAAGCAAATTTTTATAAAATTCTTCAATATCATATCCCAAAACTGAAACTACACCCATTCCAGTAACAACAACTCTTCTTTTCATATTTATTTCCTAATATTTAATTTTTCAAAACTTTTGTCTTCGGCATTCTAGCAACATTATTTATAAAAAACAAGGGAAATTGCAATTTCCCTTGATAATAAATATTTCGTTCAAAACAAAATTACTCACCAAGTTTTTGCTTAATAAAGTCTATTGCAGTTCCCACAGTTGTAATTTTTTCTGCTTCGTCTTCTTCGATCTTTATATCAAATTCATCTTCAAACTTCATTACAAGTTCTACAGTTGCTAAAGAATCAGCACCTAAGTCATTTATAAAAGAAGCTTCAGGTACAACACTAGCTTCGTCAACACCTAATTCGTCCATGATGATTTCATTTACTTTTTGCTCGATCGACATCTTTCTCTCCTTAATGTTTTTTGAATGCTTTTTATCAATGGTAATATAATTGATGGTTAAATCTTAGTCAAGAGTTTAATCAATGGTTTTTTTGCAATGGTTTTCTGTGAAATATAGAATTTTTACTGTTGACAATTTCTTTCCATATGACTATTTTTAAAGAATACCCCATAATAGTATATATGAACGTATGTAAAGTCGAACTATTATGTAAAACGAAGAAATAGTTAAAGTTTAAGAAATAATTAAATAAGTAAAAGGGGGAGAGTTTTATGAAAAGGACTTTTATGGTCTTGCTGGCACTTTTCATGTTCCAGGTAATGTTTGCAGCTTCAACAAATAGCTATGATGTAAGCTACTCGAGAATCTCAAGTGAAGAGATGAAGCTTGATATTGTGGTGGATTCATACAGCATAAGTGAAGTCAATGCAGACGGAAAAACATTCAGTAGAATTAATTTTGAAGGTGGAGTATTAACCAATGAATTAGGTTATGCAGAGCTTCCAAGATTTGCTAAATCTGTTCAACTGAGTAATGATAAAAATGTAACTTTAGATTACGATGCAGGTAAATATGTTGAGATCAAACTAGATCACCCATTGTTACCTTCAAGAGGTATTATGTCCA
>WTAK01000196.1 GCA_013139625.1 Candidatus Delongbacteria bacterium
GCAAGCCCTGATGATCCTCATGCTTATTGGCTGGCTTATGGTTATGCAGTAAGAAACCAACCAATGTTTAACGGTCCTTTTACAGATGGAATAACCAACGGTTGTGAATGGTATTCAATAGATGGTGGAATGCAGGACTGGAACTATAGATATCATAACGATATGGATATGACACTTGAGATCTCAAGTACAAAATGGCCTGCCTTCAGTACAATGGCGGGATTTTGGCAAGATAACAGGGATGCAATGTTCTGGTATTTATCAGCAGCTCATAAAGGAATCTATGGACTTGTAACCGACTCAGTATCAGGTGTTCCGATGGATGCAACAATTGAGATCGCTGGAATAAATAAAGAATACTACACAGATCCTGATCATGGAGATTATTATAGAATATTAAAGCCGGGTACTTATTCCATGACAGTTTCATGCCCAGGATTTTTCACTCAGACAATAGATAATATAGTTGTAACAGATGATACAGGAGTATTCAAAGAAGCTACTGAAGTGAATGTACAGCTTGTAAAAGACACTGGTATTGATAATGAACAATTTACAATTAACAATTTACAATTGGAACAGAATTATCCGAATCCATTTAATCCAATTACAACGATCTCATTTATCAATGATAGAACACAGATATTAAGCCTGAATATTTATAATCAGGCAGGTAAATTAGTAGAAAAAGTTGTTAACAGTAAATTCACAGCCGGACGATATTCTTTTGAATTTAATGCGGAAAAATTATCAAGTGGGATCTATTATAATGTGCTTAGAACAGAGGCGGGAATTGTAAGATCAAACAAAATGGTTTTTATCAAATAATTATATCGTAGGGGAAGGCTCCAACGCCTTCCCACTTCGCTTTATCAGGGCGTTATAAATAACGCCCGTACATATAAATAAAATAATTATTATAGGATATGTAATGAACAAGAAAGAAATGTTAACGATAGCGAAAGATCTGAATAGTTTCATCGACAATTCACCTACAAGTTCTCATTGTGTTGTTGAGTCAGAGAAAATTCTGAAAAAAGCTGGTTTTAGGAAACTTGAAGAATCTAAAAAATGGAATTTGAAAGCAGGTGATAAATTTTATATAATCAGACATGAAACTTCCTTGATGGCTGGAGTAATTGGTAAGAAGAAACCCAACACTTCAGGTTTCAGGATCATTGGATCTCACACAGATTCACCTTCAATAAAACTTAAGCCTAATTCAGTCCATACTAAAGCCGGTTACGTTCAACTTGCTACGGAAATCTACGGTGGACCTATTTATGCAAGCTGGATGGACAAGGATCTTTCATTGGCAGGTAGAGTTGTTGTTAAAAAAGGTAAGAGTTATGAAATAAAGCTTGTCGATCTGAATAAATTAGTGTTCAGCATTCCACAACTTGCAATTCATTACAATTCTGATGTAAATAAAGCATATAATATAAATCCTCAAGATCATCTTGTACCTGTGTTAGGTCTGAGCAAAAAAGCTCTTAACGATGATTGGATGAAAGAACAAATTGCAAAAAAATTAAAAGTAAAAGCATCTGAGATAGTAAATTATGATATGGAATTATATCCGGTTCAGAAAGGTATTATTTCAGGTATAAATGAGGAATTTGTCGTAAATCGTAATCTTGATAATAAATCTATGGTACACGCATCATTAAAAGCTATTCTTGATGCTAAAGCATCAGATAGTACACAGATAATTGCATTATATGACAACGAAGAAGTTGGTTCATCAACAACTAACGGTGGAAATTCTACTTTGACAGCTGATATTTTGGAAAGGCTATCAGGTAGCAGAGAGGATTACTTCAGAGCAATTGCAGTATCATACTATATGAGTGCTGACGGTGCACATGCTTTCCATCCTAATTACGGTGGGAAATTCGATGATAAGAATAAAGTCTTTGTAAATGAAGGACCGGTTATAAAAGTAAATGCAAATACAAGATATGCTACTACTGCAGAATCATCTTCAGTTTTTGAAATGATCTGTAAAAAGAGAAAAATACCTTATCAAAAATTTGTAAACAGGTCAGATGTTAGAGGCGGAGGAACTATCGGTTCAATGATCGCAACTAATATCGGTATCAGGACAGTTGATGTTGGTAATGCAATGTTCGCTATGCATTCTACTCGTGAAATGTGCGGGGTGGATGATCATGCTTATATGATAGAAGCAATGAATGGATTTCTAGAGTTCTAATGTTGGATTACTAAAAATTCAGCTTCTTCAGATCCAGTGTTTTTCCAGCCTCTTTCAACATTGGGAACTATATGGATTACGTCACCCTTTGTAAGTGAGAATGTTTCACCGTTCACAGTAGCTTTACCTTGCCCACTTGCAACATAGAATGTTGCATCGAAAGGAACTTTATGCGGAGCAATTTCTCCACCGGGTTTAATTGAGATATGTACGTAAGTTGCATATTTATCTTTTGACAGTCTTTTTCCGGTTACTTTTTCTTCATCTAGGATTACTGGTGCATCATTGAATTTCTTTAACATAACATTTCCTTTAAATTTAATTTAAATTTCAATTGAACCCGGATAATATAACCTTCCGCTTCCGATAATGTCAAATTTTTTATACTCAAATTTGAATAAATCGAAAATAGTGAATTCACTCAGAAGATCATTATTCTTCAAAAGTTTAAAAATCTTTTCCTGCTCAGTCCCTTTAAAATACAGCTTGTTTCCTTCAGAAGCTTCAATTATAAAATCTTCATCACATATATCAAGTGCTAAAAAAACATCGAAATCATTGCATATATCT
>WTAK01000156.1 GCA_013139625.1 Candidatus Delongbacteria bacterium
CCCTGTCCCCTCTCTCCGAAAGTAACTAATCTATTTCCATCCTTATCAAATTTATGGATCTTTGACCTTCTTGCATCCAGAATATACATATTTCCATACTGGTCAAGTTCAATATTATTTAGCTGAACAACATTAGCTGTATCCTGCTGGCTAATTTCATCAAAGTTCAGATCGGCAGTAAGCCTCATATTGATCTTATAATTCGGATCTGCAGGCATATTATCATTTTTGATTATTTCTATACCATCTTGATTCTCAATAGTATAAGTTAATTTTTCATTGTTACATGCTATAAACATAGTTAACACAATGACCCATAAAATAAATTTCTTCATAACTTTCTCCTTATAAATTAATATCTGCTCTCATTCTAATTTATTAAAAATATAGGTTTGAAACTAAAAATTTTATCCGAAATGTATTATGAGATGTATGAGATGTATATTATTAGTAATGAAAGGAGATTAATTTTGCTTTTGCCTAAACTCTCTTTTAAAATTATATTTAGGAACAGAACGCAGGAATGTGTTCTAAATAATTAAAATAAGGACAAATCACATATGAAGATAGCTTTAGCAAACTTTGAGATAACTGACAGCATCCCGAAGAATATTAAAACAATTACCCATCTAATTAAAACCGCATCTGCAAACAATGCAGATATGATTATTTTTCCTGAAGATTGTGTAACCGGACTGAGAAATAATGATAACCCTGAGCATGACATAAAGCTTGGACTTACTATTCGTTCAGCAGAAATTTTGACGATTCGTGAACTTGCAAGAGAACTGAATATAATAGTTGTCCTAGGATTTTTAGAACTTTATGACGGTAAATTATATGATTCTTGTATCGTGAGTCATGATAATACAATGACAGTTGATGTATATAGAAGAATCACTAGAGGTTGGCACGGACCAGCTGTAAGCCCAAACTTCTATGGTCATGGAGAAGAGCTTAAAAGAATAGAAACAAGGTTAGGCACTTTCACAATATTGCTATGTGGTGATCTTTTTGATGATAATCTCGTAGAACAAGCCAAAAATATCGATGCTGAATTCCTGATATATCCTATGCTGAGAGATTCATACCCTAAATTCAAAGCTCATTGGTGGGAAGATGAATTTGAAGTGTATAGAGAAAGATTGCAGATGATCGGAAAAAGAACTTTTATGATCAATGGATTGATAAACTCTGAAGGTTATAAAACTTTCGGTGGAGGATGGGTTCTGGATGAATTAGGCATTGTTGAAAAAAAACTGTATGTCTTTAAACCGGGTATAATATATTATAATTCAGATGATGTTTTATCCCCGGAGATTCAGCAATAGATCTATTTTAAAGGACAATTTCATGAAAAAAATCTTATTAGTTATAATAATCTTTAACACTTTGCTTCTATCACAAGACAAAACCATTAATGAATTTTTTGATATGCTTTATGTAGATCGTCAACCGAGTACAAAGATTGAATCAATGGGGCGATCTGGCGTAGTCACTCCTGATGAAATGTTCTCAGTGTTCTACAATCCTGCACTTATATCAACAATAAATGGTTTAACTATATCTTCATCAATGGTTTCCCCATACTCATTTTGGGATGATTCTAAATTCTCATTTATTGGCATCGGTTATACTCTTAAGAAAAAACTTTCTTTTGGGGTGTCTATCTATAACTATTCTGATGGTATCGAATTCGAAGAAACAACTATTGAATATCCTGCTGGTACCGGTAGAATTCTCAGTAAAAAAAGTAATGATTATAAACTAACATTATCTCTTAGCCCCCATCGAGCGTTCAGTATTGGTATTAGTGGTAAATATGTGTCCTCTAATTTCATTGACAGCTCTGACTATTTCAAAGTTGAAGAAGGTTACGACATGGATATTGGTATCCATCAGATAGTAGCTGTAACAAGAAACAGAAATTTTAGGCAAAGAACAAGCATAGGTATTTCTTTTTTAAATGTTTTCTCAGGTGATATTGGAGATTATAAATTACCTCGAATTATGAATACCGGGGTCAATTTTTCTTTTATCCCTAGAGTTGGTACGATAATTCCTCAAATAAATACTATATTATTTACTTTTACAGGTGAATATCAAAAAATGTGGGATTCAGATTATCATTCAGGTATGAAATTCGGTTCTGAGTTACTTATTGCAGAAATGGTAGCTTTAAGATGTGGATACTACTGGGATAAATTAAATGACAATTATAAAGATATTGAAGAATTTACTTACGGTTTTGGTTTAAGTATTCCTCTCTATAAATTTTACGGTGAAAGTCTCCCTTTGAATATTAAATTCAATTATGCAAATATGAAACATCCTGAAAGTAATGACTCTGGTTTCTTAAATTATGACAATATAAATTCTTATAGCTTATCAGTCAATTGGCTAATGCGTATGGATGATTAATTAATCAATCTTAGATTTATCAACATTTCTTTTACAATTCTTTTAAAATATTTTTTATGGTAATGTCTTTCACACTTATTCTTAAAAATATCAATATTATCATTAGGCTCAACTTCGATCCTGTTTAATGAGAAAATATTCCTTAATGAATTTTTATTGTTATACCTTGCAGTACAAGCTGAAATGTAATCTAGCTCTCCTAATATTTTCATAGAAAAAAAATTCAAATCGTTTAGTTGACCATAAGGGAAATTAAAATGATTTATTTTAACAAATAATTTTTTTTCTAAAATATCTTTTGAGTCTTTAATCTCTCTGAATATTTCATGATTATTCAATTTACTTATTCTACTATGACTTAAACCATGAGATCCTATTTCAACAAACAAATTTTGTGAAACCTCTTTTAGATCTTCCCAATTCATTATATCAATTTTATCACTGCCTTTGTCCCAGACATTGTATTTCCCTACATGAGATACAGGTACAAACACTATCGACTGAATTTCTTCTACTTCCAGATATGGAATAACTTGATCAATATAGCTTTTATATGCATCATCGAAAGTAATAGTAACTATTTTATCGTTACTATCATGCTCTTTCAATTCTTGAATATAATTACCTAAAGATACTATTGAGTATTTACTTTTTAAAAATTCTATCTGTCGCTTAAAATTATCTAATGAAACTGTATTAAAGCCCGATTTATCACCAATATTGTGATACATTATTATCATTTATGAACTTTATTTATCTTTCAACTTTTTTTCCAGATCTCTGACTTTATAAATTAGATCAGGTAACCTTCCTAACGCAGCATCGATTCTTCTCATCTTTCGAAGATCTCTCGCAGGAGTGCCGGTAATAATACTTCCATCCTTTACATTTCCCGTAATACCAGCCTGAGCACCAATCATTACACCCTTCCCAACATTAAGATGACCAACAAAACCTACCTGACCACTGATCATGCAATTATCACCGATCTTAGTACTTCCTGCTATCCCTGTTTGACCTGCAATAACAACATCTTTACCAATTTCCACATTATGCCCCACTTGAATCAAGTTATCTAATTTAGTACCACTACGAATGATCGTAGAACCCATTGTTGATCTATCCACAATAGTATTAGCACCAATTTCTACATTATCTTCTAAGATCACATTACCGACTTGAGGTATCTTTTCATAACTGCCCTGACCCGGAGCAAAACCAAAACCATCACTACCAATGATAGCACCATTTTGAAGTATTACATTATTTCCTATAATACATCCTTCTCTGATACTAACACTTGAGTAAATAATAACATTATCACCTATCTTAACATTCGAACCGATCGTAACATTGGATTGTATTTGAACATTTGTACCTATCTTTGTCTGTTTTCCAATTGAAACAAAAGCATTTATTGAAGAATTCGCTCCAATCACAGCTGTTTCATCAATAGATACCATACTATCTATCCCCTGCTTGGCAACAGGCTCTAGAGGATAAAAAGCATACATGATCTTAACAAATGATATATAAGGCTCATCAACTTTTAATAAAATAATATCTCTGTCTGTGGAAAAATCTTTGGGGACAATAACCGCTGAAGCTTTTGTTGTATTTATCTGAGAAAAATATTTTTCATTATGCAAAAAAGTAATATCATACTCTATAGCTTCATCTATTTTATTTACATTCTTTATTTCTATATCTTTTATATTCTCTACTTCTGCATTGATCATTTCTGCGATCTTACTAATATTGATAGACATTCTATACTCCTTTTTTATTTAAGATCAACACTGGTAATACAACCTCATCTAGGCTTATTCCACCATGTTGATATGTATTTTTTATTTTCGAGAAAAAATCTCCTAGATTCTTTTCATAGACAAAGCAATGATCTTCTTTAGCTAGTATGATATTCTTGCCATTAAAGAAACTTGCCATTTTATAATCTGATGGTTTCTGCCAGAAGAAGGTCTGCTTTTTATTGGATGTCGATAAATTTTTCCCATACTTCATTCTTAAACCGCTGCTGGATTGACCATCACCTTTTATTTTTGTAAATTTATTTATCAATTTTGCTCCGTGATCTGTAGTAATGATGATTTTAAATCCAAGATCTCCAAGCTTATCAATTATCTTGTGTAAGTGAGAACTTTTAAACCAATTTTTGATAGTAGCTCTGTATGAACTTTCGCTATCCATCATCTCATTTATCAGCTCATCCTTCTTTTTGTCATGAATTAAAAAATCTACCATATTTACTACAATTGAAAGTAGTTTTGTATCTTTTATTTCACCTATTTTACTCTCAAATTTAGCAAATTCATCAACTCTGTACATTTTATAATATTTCAGCTTCTTGCCCAGTTCAATACCTTTAGACCTCAATTGCCTTTCAAGTAGAAGATCTTCGTTTCTATTACTACTTTCTTCATCTTCAAAATTATCAAAATAAATATCTGAATGCTTATTTTCTAATTCATCAGGAAATAATCCTGAAAATATTGCATTCCTGGCGAACTCAGTTGAAGTAGGGAGAATCGAATAATAAGATTCTTTATCTATTGAAAAATTATTCTTCAAAGTATCTTCTATCATAGACATTTGATCGAATGGAAAGCAATCAATAACTATAAATGCCATCTTTTTTTTATCTATATCAGGTAATATATATTTCTCAATTATGTCAACAGAAAATGTCGGCCTATCACTATCGCCATTTATCCAATTTTCATAATTTTTTTGTATAAAATCTCCGAATATCTTGTTTGCATCTGATTTTAAATCGTTAAAAGTCGATGTTAAATTCGGATCATTGATCTCGTCTAGTTTTATTCCCCAATATGATATTTTTTTATTTATCTCTATCCAATCATTTGGATCATTTGATGAATCTATCATCCCTCTTAAAATATTATAATGTTTGATATATCTTTTCGATAGATTTTCAGAAACTAAATTTTCCTGCTCTAGATTTTTTCTTATAGTTAAATAAAGTTGTAAAGGAGT
>WTAK01000375.1 GCA_013139625.1 Candidatus Delongbacteria bacterium
AGCTCGTAATAAAAATAAAAATAAATTCCCACATTGAGTAGTTTGTGTGAAATCCGACGAAAGATGTGTTTTCCAGATCTCCGGTAAGATTGAAGGCAATAGACAGCATCAGATTAAGTGATACGATCAAGGCAATAGCTTGAATCCATATCTTCAATCCTGCCTTAGTAGAAAGCTTAGGAGACCAGAAACGAAATCTTTTAAACAAATTTTTAATCCCGGCTTTTCCATTCATAATGTAAGATGTGATTATTGCAGATAATGAAGCAGTTGCAGGCATTAGTAGCATCATAAAAGCAAACCATCCTCCACCAGCCACTTTTAGTGCAATAGGTAGGGAGAATAATATATTAGTATTGTAGCCTCTTCCGTCCGTGACTGCACTAATATCTTTTCCGAAATCAGGGAAAGACATAAATACAAAGATCGCAATAGGGGCGACAACGATTGCCAGAAGAATAGCTATTATCCAGAACATCCAAACCGGGTGTTTTTGTGTAAATTCGATTATTTTTTTCTTCATGATTTTTCCTTTAGTTTAATTTATGAATATTTTATTCCTAAATAATTTATAAAGAGTCGCAGGCACTCTTCTCTCAACTTTTTATAGCTAACTTTCCTATCTGCTTCAAACATGATCTTTTCACCAATATAAATATCAATTAATTCCAAAATAAAGATCAGTGCTTCTTCTGGTTTGGGATTATTTATTTGACCGATACAAGGTTCAAAGTATTTCATCATTTCAATTAAAAATATTTTATTTTTTTCTAATCTGGCAGCAGGAACTGAATCTTCATTTGTGAGTTTATAAATGAATCGGGCTCTTAGCATACCAGCTTCCTGTCTATTGACCTTAATAAACTTATTGATGAATAATTCAGCTCTTTTCTCTATGTCCGGAATTAGATTTTTCTTATTTGTATTAAAATCTTTTGCCAAATCAATTAACCAATCCATATATCTATCAAGTAAAGTTTCCAAAAGGTTACTTTTACTTTTGAATAAAGAATAAAAAGATCCTACTGATGAATTTGCTTTTTTAACAATTTCCTGAATATTAGATTTATCAAATGTACTGTCAATTAACATCTGTTGAGCAGTATCCAATAAATTATTCATAGTTTTTATGCTACGAGCTTGCTTTGGTTGATTGATTGTTTTTTCTGATGATTTTTTATTCATACAACACCCATTTTAGATTAGAATTAGAATTTCAGTTCTAATTTAACGAATAAAATATTATTTGTCAAGGAGTTTATTTGTCCTATTTATATTTATGTATGGAATTAGGAAAGGAGAGGAAGGTTAAATTTATTTCGCGATCAGTCCACTTTCGATCAGTTTTTTACGATGATCTTTCAGAAAAGTTTTAGTATCTCCAAAATAGTATATTTCGCCTTTGTCTAGGAAGAGTATTTTATCAAAATCTGAGAAAATATCGACATCTTGAGTTATCATCACAGTAGTATATTTCTTGGAGTATATTATTTTATCAAAAAGTATTTTCTTTTTGTCAGTGTCGATCATTGTCATAGCGTCGTCCATCAGTAGAACTTTAGGTTCTTTAATGATAGTAGAACATATATTTACAAGTTGTTTCTCTCCCCCGGATAAATTATTAGGCTCAGTTCCTAAAAGTTTTTCTAAACTAAAATCTTTGATCAATTTATCTAACTTTTTCTTTATTTCAGGGTTTGGAGTGTTTTGTATTTCAAGTCCAAAAACAAGATCGTAGATAATATTCTCAGAAAAATTATTATCCAATCTAAAGTTGCCAATAAAGCCTAGAGTATTATATAATTCATCACCGAGTTCTGCAGTAGATTTGTTATTGATAAATATTTCACCAATGTAAGAATTTTCCAATCCTGCAATGATCTCTAATAATTTGGTTTTTCCAGAACCACTTGGACCGGAAATAACTAAGGAAGTATTTTCTTCAAGTTTGAAATTTATATTTTTTAAGATGCCCCTTCCTGAAAGAGAAAGGGATATATCATTAACTTTTATCATAAATTATTTCAATAACTCTTCTAAATGTTCGTCAACAAGTTTTTCCTTGTTTTGAATACGATCTTGATGACTTTTCTTTTTCTTTTCTATGTTTTTTTCGATCCTTTCGATGACTTTCGTCTGGATATTTTCTCTTTTATCAAAACCTTTAGATAGTTTTTCTCTGATTATCATCTTCAACTTAGCTTTTTCTTTCTTATCGCTGGATCGTTTAAATTTATATATTAGAATATCGACTTCGGATTCTTCAAATATCATTGAGATAAGTTCTCTTTTTTCTTCTTTTGGATCCTTTGTCCTTCTAATATGTCTTCTTAATTTTTGTAATAATTTTCTATATATTCTGGGATGTTCTTTTTTTAGATTGATAGCTTTTTCATGACAATCAGGAAAGTGAGCTTTCAAAGCTTCATATATTCTTTTTTCTAATTTAGCTGTTATCTTTTTATTACGGAATTCTTCTCTTCTGCCATGTTCGAATTCTCCTCCTCTTGGGTGATCTCCAAAATTATTTTGAGCTGTTATAAACCCGAAGGTACCACCGATAAACAATAAAATAATAACCCAATTGTATTTTTTTAACATAAGAACCTCCATTTTCTAAAGTAAACGCAATTTAAACAATTTTATTGTAATATTCCTTAAATTTCTTTAATTTAGATAGATACTATTGTTTGTACTAGCCTAAGAGGATATTTTAATGAATTTATCACTACCAGAAGAATTTAGAATAACATCAAGTTTATTTTATAGTAGATCTTTTACTTTATTAATCAGAGACCAGAAATTGATTTACCAAACAACAAGACCTACAGAAAACCTTCTGAGAGCTCCTGCTGATGAGGATTGGGATAAGTTTTGGAAAGAAACTGTTAAACTTAAGATATGGTTATGGAAGAAATCTTATGTCGATAAAGGTAGTTCGGACGGACAGAACTGGAGCATAAAAATAAAAATTGGCAAGATGAA
>WTAK01000408.1 GCA_013139625.1 Candidatus Delongbacteria bacterium
TTATCACGGATGTTGAGTTTGAGAAGAATAATATTCATGATAATCTTGCAGGTATTAAACTTTGTGAACACGTAAGAGAGAACGACAAAAGAACTCCTATTTTGCTGCAATCTTCAAATGAAGATAATAGGTCTAAATCTAAGAAATTCAATGCAGGATTTATTAATAAACAGTCAAGTACTTTATTAAACGAATTGGTTGAATTTGTTCAGGTAAGATTTGGATTTGGTGATTTTATTTTCAGAGAACCGGTTAATTTCGAACCTGTTGCAAGAGCTTCAAATCTCAGAGAATTGCAGAAATGTTTAAAAACTATTCCGGATGAATCATTGGCCTATCATGCTAATAAAGATCACTTTTCCAAGTGGCTACGAGCAAGAACTTTATTTCCATTGGCTAAGATTTTTAGAACAAAAAATATTCGAGATTTTAAAACTACGGAAGAAATAAGAGCATATCTTATTAATATCATCATATACTACCGAAGAAACAGCAGCCGTGGTATTATTGCCCATTTCAACAAAGATAGATTTGATGAGGTTTCAGGATTTTCAAGATTAGGACTTGGACAACTTGGTGGTAAAGCCAGAGGTTTGGCTTTCTCTGACTATGTTCTTAAGAAATATAAAATGAACTATAAATACGATAATGTTGTATTGTCAATACCTCAAACTGTAGTTATTTCAACTGATATATTTACTGAGTTTATGGAACACAATAATCTTTATGGTATTGCTCACAGCACCGGCAATGATCAAATAATACTCAACGCATTCGTAAAAGCAAGATTTCCTGACTCTATAATGCCTGATGTTAAGATACTTCTTGAAAGAATGGAGCGGCCTTTAGCAATAAGGTCATCAAGTTTACTGGAAGATTCTACATATCAACCTTTTGCGGGTATATATTCGACATACATGATACCGAACAATAATCCCGATTTTAAAGTAAGATTGACAGAGCTTTGCAATGCTATCAAATGTGTTTTTGCATCAACATTTTTCCAAAATAGTAAAAAATATTTGAAAGCTACGAAAAATGTTATAGATGAAGAAAAAATGGCTGTGATCATCCAGGAAATATCAGGTAGGACATACGGCGATACTCATTATCCTACTTTCTCTGGAGTAGCAAGATCGATCAACAATTATCCTGTTGGTTATGAAGAAGCTGATAAATGTATCGTAAATATTGCTGCAGGATTAGGTAAAACAATTGTGGATGGAAAAACATCACTGAGATTTTCTCCAGACTTTCCACAGAACATAATTCAGCTTTCTTCAACCGAATCAACGATAAATAATACCCAAAAGAAATTCTATGCATTGGACTTAAAAGAGTTAACATTTAAACCAAGCACAAATGATAGTGAAAATCTTCTTGAACAGGGTATTTACGAAGGTGTTAAAAATGAATCTTTTGAAAATATAGTCTCAACATTAGACTACGAGAATAATGTAATAAGAGATAATTTTCATTATAAAGGACCTAAATTCCTAACATTTGCCAATATTCTTAAAAGAGAAACTTTTCCGTTAAGCAAAATACTAATTGAAGTTCTTTCGTTGCTGGAAAAGTCTATGAACAATCCGGTTGAAATAGAATTTGCTGTAAATATTGGGCAAAATAATCATATCCACTATTTCGACCTTTTACAAGCCAGACCTATAGTTTCAGGATTTGAAACTTTAGATATTGATGTAGAATCTTCTCATGAAAACAACTGTATAATCAAATCAGCTAATGCACTCGGTAACGGCACAATCGATGATATCTACGATGTGATATTTGTTAAGCCGGAAGCTTTTGATCCGGCTAAAACACAAACTATTGCTGAAACCATAAAAATGCTTAATTTGAAAATGGTACTTAAGAATAAGAAGTATATTTTGATCGGCCCCGGTAGGTGGGGAACTTCAGATCCATGGCTTGGGATCTCGGTCAAGTGGGCTGACATATCACAATCATCCGTTATTGTGGAAGCAGGATTACCTGATTTTATAATTGAACAGAGTCAAGGATCACATTTTTTCCATAATATAACAACTTTTGGGATAATTTATTTCACTGTAAACCCTTACAAAAACGATGGTTTTTACGATGGTGACTTTTTAAATAAGCAGACGGCTGTTTTCGAAAATGAATTTGTTAAGCATATACGCTTTACTGATCCGGTCATTGTTAAAACTGACGGAAGAACCGGTAATGGGGTTATTTTAAAACCTGATTAATTTTTGTTAAAATATCACTTGACTGGGATTGTATAATAATAAATATTACTATAAAATAAAACTTAATTGGAGATAAAATGGAAACTAAATCATTCAACGCTTTCAAAATGGCTCAACAACAGTTCGACCATGCTGCAGATATACTTGAATTGGACGAAGCTACCAGAGATTTTTTGAGAAATCCAATGAGAGAATTTCATTTTAATATTTCTATTACAATGGATGATGGATCAAAAAAAATATTTCGTGGATTCAGATCTATGCATAACGACTCAAGAGGACCTGCAAAAGGTGGTATTAGATTCCACCCTCAAGAAACTATTGATACCGTAAGAGCATTATCAATGTGGATGACTTGGAAAACATCAGTTGCAGATATTCCACTTGGCGGTGGTAAAGGCGGTGTGATATGTGACCCTCATAATTTAAGTCTCAGAGAGCAAGAACAAATTTGCAGAGGCTGGGTAAGGCAAATATATAAAAATGTTGGCCCTTTCACTGACATACCTGCGCCTGATGTAATGACAAATCCTCAGCATATGCTTTGGATGCTAGATGAATATGAAACTATCTCAGGGCAAAAACAGCCCGGTTTTATTACAGGCAAACCTGTAGGAATGGGCGGTTCTTTAGGGAGAACTGAAGCAACTGGTTATGGAGTTATAATAACTGTTAGGGAAGCTTTAAAGAAATTAAAATTGAAAACTAAAGATACGACTATGAGTCTTCAAGGATTCGGAAATGTAAGTCAATATGCAATTGAACTTTATACTCAAATGGGTGGAAAGGTGATCTGTGTTTCTTGCTGGGACCAAAAAGATCAAAAAAGTTATTCCTTCAAAAAAGAATCCGGTATTGAGCTTAGCGAATTGCAGGGAATTACAGATCAGTTTGGTGGAATAGACAAGGAAAAAGCTAAAGATCTTGGATATGAAGTACTTGATGGCAATGTCTGGTTAGAGCAAGACGTTGATATTTTAGTACCCGCTGCACTGGAAAACCAAATTACTCAAGAAAATGCGAATAAAATATCGTCTCGTGTTAAGATAATCTCTGAAGGAGCTAACGGCCCGACAACTCCTGATGCTGATAAGGTCATTAAAGATAAAGGTATTTTCATGATACCTGATTTCCTTGCAAATGCGGGTGGAGTTATTTGTAGCTATTTTGAGCAAGTTCAATGTAATATGAATTATTTTTGGTCAAAAGACGAAGTTTTAGGGAAACTTGATCAAAAGATGACATTTGCATTCAATGCAGTTACTCAATTCGCTGATAAACACGATCTATATATGAGAGATGCAGCATATATAATTGCTGTCGAACGTGTTTCTAAAGCATGCAAAAGTCGTGGTTGGGTGTAAAATCGTGGTCGGCTATAAAATAAAATAGGGTGAATATGAGTTTATCTGAATTCAATAGATCTTTCTTTGGCAGTGACCAAAAAGTATCTTTCATCGGCGATGGCGAATTAGGTGGAAAAGCCGGTAGCTTAAAATTATTTAATGATATTTTGAAAGATAGTGATTTTTCTGAATTTAAAAGAATTGACATTGATATTCCTACTTTTACAGTTCTTAGAACAGATATTTTTGACCAGTTCATGTCACAAAACAATCTTTATGATGTAGCTTATTCAGATCTTAGTGATGATGAGATAGCAATTGCTTTCCAAAATGCATCATTGCCTTTTACTGTTCTTGGTGATCTCAGAGAATTGATGTCAGAGGTTCATGTTCCGTTGGCTATCAGATCTTCGAGTATGCTTGAAGATGCAAAGTACAGACCCTTTGCAGGTATCTATGCTACTAAAATGATCCCGAATAATCAGTTTGATACTGATACTCGCTTCAAAAAATTAATGGAAGCTATTAAGTATGTCTATGCCTCAACCTTCTTTCACGGTGCTAAAGAATATTTCAAGGCAGCAGAACTAGATATTAAAGAAGAAAAAATGGCTGTAATAATTCAGGAGATCATAGGAAAAAGATACGATGATAGATTTTACCCTGAATTATCAGGTGTCGCAAAATCTTATAATTACTACCCTATGAGTTACTCAAAGCCGGAGGATGGTGTTGTCAGTTTAGGATTTGGTTTGGGTAAAACCATCGTAGATGGAGGATTAGCATGGATATATTCACCAAAACGCCCCAACAAACCTCCTCCATTCAGTTCCGTGAAAGATATGTTAAGTCTAACTCAAACTGAATTCTGGTCGGTTAACATGGGTGAACCTCCTGCTTATGATCCGACAAGCGAGACAGAGTATATGTTTAAGGATAATATTTATACTGCTGAAGATGATGATACTCTTAAGCATTTAGCCTCCACATATGATCATGTAACTGAAAGATTGACGATCGGTACCGGTAAAAAAGGTGCAAGAGTTTTAAATTTCGCCCCATTGCTTTCACTTGAATTGATACCTGTGAATGATCTATTGAAAAAATTAATGAAACTCTGCGAAGAAAAGGTAAAGTCACCTGTAGAAATTGAATTTGCAATGACATTATCTCAAAATTCTGATCCTGAAAAACCTTATAGATTTGGTTTATTGCAAGTCAGACCTATGGTCGTGAATGATACGGATGTAACCTTAGATAAAAGTGAACTTGCGTCAAAAGATACGATCATTGCTTCTGAACATGTCCTTGGGAACGGAATATTCGATGATATAAAAGACATTGTTTATGTTAAGCATGATAAATTTGATCCTTCCAAAACAACTGAGATCGCAAAAAGTATTTCAGAGATAAATTCAAAATTATTGAAAGAAAAAATGCCCTATTTATTAATTGGATATGGTCGTTGGGGAAGTTCAGATACATCACTTGGTATTCCGGTTGAGTGGAGTCAGATATCCGGAGCTAAAATAATTGTTGAAGCAAGCTTAGAGAATATGAATATTGAATTCAGTCAAGGATCACATTTTTTCCATAATCTGACAAGTTTTAAGATCCCATATTTTTACTTACCGTTAAGAAGCGATTATGCAGTTAAGTGGGATTGGATAGAAACTCAAGAACTTATTCAAGATTGCGATCATGTGTGTCATGTACGAATAAAACAACCTTTGAGCATTACCGTTGATGGTAAAAATAGAATGGGTGTAATAAAAAAAGAGATATGATCTTATGAAAAATGATAAATTACTTTCTAAACTTATCAATGATCTGAACGAAAGAGCTAAAGAATCAAAATGTCTTTATGAAATACAGAACCTTTTGAATGATCCAAAAAACTCTTTCGATGATGTTTGTTATAATATGGTTACCATACTTCCTATGGGATGGCAATTCCCCGAAATATGTAAAGCTCAATTGATCTTCAAAAATAAGATGTATCAAGTTGAAGAGTTTGAGGAAACAGCTTGGTACCAAGAGTCTCCAATTATAATTAATGGGAAAACTATTGGGCAAATTAATGTTTTCTATACAGAAGAAAGACCGCTAGCTGATATTGGACCATTTCTGAAAGAAGAAGTTGATCTAATACAAACTATTGGAAAACAATTCGAATTATACGCATTGCATCAACAACTTAAAATTATTTTTGATAATACCGCAAATTTGAAAAAATCACCTGAAAATGAATGGAGACTTATTCTTGATCTTCTTAGAAGAACGGACCCAAATCTTGCTGTAAGGATTTCCCGAAAAATGATCAATTTTTTATGCCTATCTGGTGTAAAGGAAGCGGAATCTTTACTTGAAAATTTTAATGTCCCTGAAAATATGGACAATGAACATAATTGCCCATATCAATTAGCCGACGATATTGATTCTATGACATTGATCTGTGAAGTATTTAAAGTTGCCGAAGATAATTTAAATGAGAATGAGATCTTATCAAATATTTACAAATGGATAAAACAGGAAAGCTCTGTTTTTATGTCCAGCATCTTGAACAATGATGCATCAGGAATGGATGAACTTATCAGTGCATTGGAAAAATATCACTTTCTATCTGAACAGGGTCTTGAATTATCCCAGTTAAGAGAAAAAAGCTTCCGAGTAGCCTTGATCAGAAGATTTATGTCAGACCAGGGAGATTTTATAGATATCGCAAAACAACATCTAAAAGTAAGTTCCTTTTATGACC
>WTAK01000047.1 GCA_013139625.1 Candidatus Delongbacteria bacterium
ATACATGTGAGTTATTTTATTGATTTATATACGAAAAGTTACTATATTACCTATAAGAAATGCGGAGCATAAAATGCAAACAACAGAAAAAATAGAAGCTGAAAATCTAATAAAAAAACTTCCTGCTGATTCAACATTTGAAGATATTCAGTATCATATTTACATTGCTGAAAAATTAAAGAAAGCCAGACTTCAGATAAAAGAGGGAAAAGTATTAACGCAAAAAGAAGCTGAAAAGAGGCTGGATAAGTGGATTATAAAGTAATTTGGACAGACGAAGCTTTATCCGATGTTGAAGAAATTGCTGAATTTATAGAAAGAGATTCGCATTTTTATGCAAGTGTTGTTGTTACAAATATTTTAAGTACAACAAGAAAATTAGTTTCATTTCCTCATTCTGGTAGTATAGTACCTGAAGAAAGCAATAATTTTTTAAGAGAACATTTTATTTATAATTATAGAGTGATTTACGAAATCATAGATTATTCAATATATGTTTTAGCTGTTGTTCACGGAAGAAGGCTTTTAAACCCTGTTATTAAAGACAGGATTAAAGAGTAAAATTGCATTAATAAGAATAATATGAATAATAAAATATTTCGTCTACCAGAATTTACGCATAAGGCACGTGAACGGTGGGATAAAATTCCAAAAGAAATACAAACTAAGTTACTTGGTAATGCATGGTGCGGAAAATGCTTGGACTCAGTCTTAATGATTCTGCAGAATGCAAAAGTAAAAACAGATATGCTACTTTTAGAAGGCAAATGCAAGACTTGTGGGAGTAAAGTTGTCAGAGTTGTAGAACCTGAATGATAAAATATTGTATTTATCTTTGTATTGCTGAATTGTCTTGTATATTTTAGGACCAAATTTCTTTATATTAAAAAACACCGGGAAACAATCATTAATTGCCCCTAACGTCTGAAAATACGACATATGTCGTATTTATTTTGATGTTGTGCCTATTTGAAACGGATATACGAATGTCGTATTTATTTCTAGTTTATGCCTAACTAAAACGGATATACGCCATATGTCGTATTTTTCTCCTGTACTTCCAGGTTGTCCAAAGGACTTTTAATCTGATCTATACCTTTTTTAGTTATATGTGTATAGATCTCTGTAGTTTTAGAACTGTTATGCCCTAGAAGTTCTTGTATATATCTAAGATCTGTTCCATGTTCGAGCAAATGAGTTGCAAAGCTGTGTCTTAACGCATGAACAGTAGCTTTTTTTCTTATTCCTGATATTTTTAGAGCTTTGTTGAAAACATTCTGAATACTTTTAACTGAGTACTGTCGTCCGGATTCACCTTCAAATAGATATTCTTTAGGTCTGTATTGTTTATAATATTCTCTTAACATTATTAAAAGTTTTTTTGATAAAAGTGTAGTTCTATCCTTTTTGCCCTTGCCACCTTTCACGATGATAATATTTCTTTTTGAATCAATATCTGCAATTTTCATATTTACTGATTCACTAATCCTTAAACCTGCAGAATATATAAGGTATAAAATAGATTTATGTTTCAAGTTTTCGATTTGCCCGATCAGTTCTACGACCTCTTCTTCACTGAAGACTGTTGGTAGCTTTTGTGGTCTTTTAGCTCTTGGGATATCATAAAGCTCTCTTCTTCTACCCAGAACTTTTTCGTAATAAAATTTTATTGCATTGATGATCTGATTTTGATACCCATAAGAAAGTCCTTTTTGACTTTTTTTATAAAGAAAATCAGAAATCTGTTCTTTTGTTAAACTATCTATATTTATATCTTTAAAGTGTTCAGTAAAGATCCGAAAGCAGTGATTGTAAGATTTTATTGTGTTTTGACTATAATTCTTCAGTTTTAAAAGCTGATCGTATTTAGTTTTAGCTTCACTATTCATATTTTTACATCTAGTTTGATTTTGTAAGATATTAATATATATAATTGCTAAGTAATTGGCAAACTTTTTTATCTTGATTATAAATCCATATTTTAGTAATATCCATCTATGGAAAGAATATTTCAGACAAAATACGAAGATTTTAAAGATGCTATCATTCAAGTGAGGCATATAGTATTTGTAATAGGGCAGAATGTCCCATCAGAAATAGAGATAGACGGCAAAGATCCACAATGCTTTCATGCTTTGATTACTATAGACGATACTCCTATTGCTACTGGCAGAATGGAGAAAGATGGTCATATTGGCAGGATAGCTGTCCTTGAAGAATATCGGGGAAAGCATTATGGTCAGAAGATTATGGAAAAACTTGAAGAGATCGCCAAAGAGGAAGGTATCAAGAGAGTTTATCTTGGTTCGCAAGTTCATGCAATGAAATTTTATGCAAAGCTCGGATATATTCCTTACGGCGAATTTTATTTTGAAGCAAGTATGGAGCATCGTAAGATGGAAAAATCCATACACTAGACAGCCTAATTTTATTTCAATTAGTAGTTCGCAATATTTGTAAGTATTTGGATTTATCTACAACTTATTCACATGGTAGTTCACAATGTTATTCAAAGTAATGAAAAATTGATAACTTACAGAATTCTTTTTAGAAATCGTAATAAAGTTAATGCCCACTAACAAAATATTGTTTTTTCCAAAACGGTCACATTTCAGCCTGAGTAAGCACAATAGACACTCAAAATACATATTTTTAAATTAATGAAAACATGATTTTAGCTACTAATTCCTGTCAAGAAAAAATTTAAGAAAAAAAATAAAAAATTTAAAAATTGTAAACAGGTTGTTCACATGGTATGCTGTTTGTGAGGGAAGAGGGTAAAATAGCTTATGTTTATTACATTATTTAGCTTTTTGTTTCTTTCTTGATTTTAAATTTTGATAAACAACGGAATTATTTTTAATAGTGATCTTAACAGTATCACCGTAAGAAAATTCACCGGAGATAATATTTTCCGCAATAGGATCCTGAATAATATTTTCCACAGCTCTTTTTAACGGTCTTGCTCCGTTATCAATATCATAGTATTCTTTCATAATATATTTGATCACTGATGGAGAGACATCCAAATGGATATTATTAGACTTAAGCTTGCTCTTACATTCAGTCACATGATTGTTAATGATCTTCATTACTGCTTTCTCAGATAAGTGATTAAAGATAATAACTTCATCTATCCTATTTATAAATTCAGGTTTAAAATGTTTATTAATACTCTTATTTAAACTTCCTTTCATATTCTTCTGTTTTTCATCAAAACTTATTTTTGATCCAAAACCTATATTATCTGAATTTTTCAGAGTATCATTAGCGACATTTGATGTAAATATAATAATAGTATTTCTAAAATCTATTTTCCTACCGTTACCATCCGTAAGATTACCTTCATCGAGTACTTGTAGTAACATTCCAAAAACATCAGGGTGAGCTTTCTCTATCTCATCAAAGAGAACAACAGAGTAAGGGTGTCTTCTAACTTTTTCACTGAGTTGACCACCTTCTCCATACCCAACATATCCCGGAGGAGAACCGATCATTTTAGACACATTGAATTTTTCCATGTATTCGGACATATCTATCTTGATAAGTGATTGGTCAGATTCAAAGATCTCTTCAGCAAGGACTTTTGCAAGTTCAGTTTTGCCGACACCTGTAGGTCCAAGGAATAAAAATGAACCAATTGGTCTATCAGGATCTTTAAAACCTGCTCTTGCTCTTTTAACTCTACGAACCACAGCTTCAATAGCATCATTCTGGTCAATAATCTTTTTTGCAATATTACTACTGATCTTCTGCAGTCTTTTACTCTCCGATACTGCTAATCTGCTAATAGGAATAGAAGTCATCATTGAAATAATATCGGTTATATCATCAACTGATATATTTAGAAATTTGGTTGAAGTAAGATTATGCCATTTTTCCATCTCCAGTTTCAATTCTTCTTTTAATGGGTTTATTTTATCTCTCAGTTCAGCAGCCTTTTCGAATTTCTGCTTATCAATATTATGTACTTTCTCTTTTGTAAGTGTATCAATTGTATGTTCGAGCTCAGTTATCTTTGTAGGTACTTTCAAAGAAAGGTGTTTCTTAGCTCCTGCTTCATCCATAACATCAATGGCCTTATCAGGCATAAATCTATCAGTAATATACCTATCACTTAGTTCAGCAGTTGCAATAAGACTTTCATCAGAGAATTTAACTTTGTGGTGCTTTTCATAGCTAGTTCTGAGACCTTTTAAAATTTCAACTGTTTCTTCAACAGTAGAAGGATCTACCAATACTTTCTGGAATCTTCTTTCTAATGCTCCGTCCTTTTCAATAGTGGTTCTATACTCATCTAAGGTTGTGGCACCGATACATTGGATCACACCTCGAGCTAAAGCCGGTTTAAACATATTGGAAGCATCCATTGATCCTGAAGTGCTACCTGCACCTACGATCGTATGAATTTCATCTAAGAATAGAATTAGGTCTTTCTCATTTTCAATTTCTTTCAAGATACCTTTAATTCTTTCTTCAAATTGTCCACGGTATTTCGTTCCTGCAATAAGAAGCCCAAGATCAAGAGAAACAACTCTCTTATCTAAAAGATACTTAGGTACATTTCTATTGATTATTCTTAGTGCAAGACCTTCAACAATAGCTGTTTTACCTGTACCGGGCTCTCCGATAAGAATAGGATTATTCTTTTTTCTACGGGAAAGTATCTGAATAATTCTACTGATCTCTTTTTCTCTGCCGATAACAGGGTCTAGCATTCCTTTTCTGGCATGCTCAGTAAGATCCACCGAGAATGAATCAATTGATGGAGTCGGAGAAATCTCATCTTCAAGAGGCAAATTAAATTCTTGCTTTCCATTTATTCCTGCAAGTAATAATTGCTTAACTTTCTGGTAAGTAACACCGTGAAATCTAAGAATTCTTTCTGTGTATGAATTAACTGATTTGACCAAGGCTAGTAACAGGTGCTCACTACCGGTGTACATGTTGCTAAGTTCTCTTGATTCTTGAGAAGCTTGAGATAACACTCTATCACTTTCATGGCTTATAGGTACAAATCCTAATTTGAGTACATTTCTCTCTTTTATCATTCCATTTTCAAGATCTTTTTGTAGGGATATAAGATTGGTATTGAGTTTTTTCAATATATTTATAGCTGTGCCTTCATTGGCACGTAATATTCCAAGCATAAGATGACCGGGATAAACGGTATCTTGACCTAATTTTAAAGTTATTTCTTTAGATAGTCTTATTATTTTTGACATTCTTGATGATAGGTTGTTATCCATTGTGTATCTCCTAGGGGAGACGTGATAAATCACGTCTTTACAGGTTTAGTTTTTCTTTTGTTTCTTCGACAGTATCAGTGAGTAATCTTTTCACACTTCCTACAAATGGATCCATTAGTGTTGAAATTTTATATGCACCATATCCCAATCTTGAGAAAGTTGGGGAACTATTATCTGTAGTTTTATCGTAATTTAGAGAATTATTCCATTTTTGACTTTCCAGTGAATCTCTTATAGCCGCCAAATTTTCATCATCATTTGTTAAGTCCATAGCAAGATCAATACCTTCTTCTATAATATTATCTGTGTCAAGATCAGGCGTTACATTGTTTTGAATAAAATCATCACCAACAGGGATCAACCTTACAATCAGAAGTACAACTGTTGCTATCATAAAACCTTTGATCCCTCCAAAGAAAGCTCCAATAATTCTATTTGGTAAAGATGTAAGAATAATATTTGTAGTTTTTGTTAAGATCCTTCCTATTATAAAAAAGAATAAGAATATCAAAGCAAAAGATATTATCCCTGAAAGAAAACCGATTAATTCGTTATGAGTATCTAATGAATTTTTAGCGTAATTATTTATTAGTCTGCTGATAGGAGTGTTTAGTGCAATCGCTGCAAATAATCCTATGATCTGGAATATTTCAGTAATAAATCCTCTTTTGAATCCTACGATCGTAAAGATCCCCATTATTACCAAAACTATTATATCAATGTAGTGCATTGAAAATACCTTATTAATAAAACTTATGATAATGTAACTAATCTAAGGCAAAAAAAAAGAAAAACCCTGACATAAAAAAAGGGGACGGTTTGAAACCGTCCCCTACAAATAATAAATCTGATAAATCAGATTTTAAAAACCTCTGTTATTCATCCTAGTAAGCTTTTGTTGCTTACGTGTAGCTTGGATCTTGTTTCTTCTGTTAACCCAGGTAGGCTTATCGTACCTTTCTCTTCTTCTAAGTTCAGCTAAAACACCACTTTTTTCAAATGTCTTAGTAAATCTTTTCAAAGCTCTTTCGAAAGGTTCGTTATCTCTTATTTTTATGTGTATCATTGTTTTAATCACCTCCTTCTAACAGAATAATTCGTGCGAAATATAACTAAGTGTAGAACTATTGTCAAGTAAAATATGCTATTTCAACAATGTCATTTTTTTCATTTGTTTTATACCGCTTTCAGTTTCAATTCCATAGTAATATATCCCTGATGAGAATTCTTTGCCTGATCTCCAGTTAACTGTGTAATTACCGGCATTCAATTTCCTATTATCAAATACTACATCTATTCTTTCGCCTTTAATGTTGTAAATATATAGTGACATTTTTTCGCTGTTAAGAACTGAAAAATTTATCGTTGTTGAAGGATTAAACGGATTTGGGTAATTCTGTTCTAATTGTAAATTGTCAACTGTAAATTGTCCATTATTTTCAATTCCCGTAGTCGATGAGAATACAAGTTCTTTAAAAGCTGAGATATTCTTATCATCAGTTACTCTGAACATAAGGTCCCAAGTTGTTTCTTCAGTATTTGTAATACCACTGAAAATACCATTACTGCTGAATTCAATACCATAAGGATAAGGTGGAGTAGAGAATGATGTTTTCATATCGGAAGGATCATCAGTATTTGAAACATCAGATATCAAAGCACTTACTACAGTAGCATTTGAAATTCCTGCTCCCCATTCTATACCTGTTGTAAAACCTGTTCCATAGAAGAACTCAATATTTCCATCAGAATATAGCTTAGCAGCGAAGTCAAGATCATATTCCTGAAAGTCAAATATAGAAGTTGTCCATCTGACTATAATATAACTATCATTCATATAATAGAATATACCATCACCATCAGTAGGGTAACTGCACAAATCGGCTACGTAAGGAGCAATTGTCTTTGTCGCTCTAATATCAATTTCAGTTCTAACATCTTCAAAAGCTTCGCCAAATGAAATAGATCCATTTGTTGAGATCATAATAAAATCGTGCAATTGACCATAAAACGGAAATTCAAATCCAAGATCAATTATAGCATATCCATCATCATCATTTGTCATTGTTAGCTGAGTCATTGATTCAGTAGGAAATGAGTTTGTATTTTCAACTTCGGTATAATCTATTGCCATGTCCCAATAGTAGGGAGGAGTTCCATTTATGGCAGATAGCGTATAAGAATATTCTTTTCCGGGGTCTGCATCAGGAAGATCAGTAGTTGTTATTTCTGCTTTATCAAAAGTTGCAGATCCATTTACTGATGCATAAGTTGTTGCATCTTTTGCTATTGCAACATCAATCTGACTACTAACAGTCTCATTTCCGAGGTCGTCAATAATTGAGAATGAAGTTATACTTCCTCTGCCTGTTCCACCTCCGCAATGCTCAACACAGATAAAAAATTTTGCTTCAGTACCAGAAGTTGCATAACTTAGAAGCGGAGTTATATCCAAACCGAATTCTAAGATATTTCCATCTCCTGCCATTCCAATAGCATCTCCACCTTGAAAATTAAAGTATGGGAAAGTTATAGTATGTTCAGGTTCAGTTGCGGAAAGATCATTTGCTATTCCTGCCATTATTTTGAGATCATCTCTGTCACTGTAATTTATTATAGTCTTTAATTTTAGTGTAGGCTCATAGCTATCTCTAGTTCGAACAGAGTGTGCGATGCTATTATAAATACCACCATCGGCTAAACTCTGCGCTAAAGTTCTATACATAACCCAGGAATAACCTTCATCTGCCCAAGTAGTTCCCCATGAATTCACCATCTTTAGACCACCGACTTCCCAGTCCTGCATATCAACAATGCCATCACCGTTGATATCAATATCATTGGTAAATTTACCATCAGTATTATAATCCCAGCGTATAGAATCATTATATCCTATAAATGTCATGGCATGATTTACATTTTCATCCCATTTTAAAACAACTGATTCACCCGGACAAAATGAATTCATTCCTAAAATACCTCTTTCAAAGGTATAGCTCACACCGGCAGCGAAAACTGCAATTCCACCTGCAGCAGAACTATCACAGTGATCATTGAACCATTGTTTTAGAACTTCCAATCCCTCAGGAGTTCCAATTGGCATTGCAACCTGCTCAAGGACACGATTATTCATAGCATTTTCATATTTCTCATATCCATCCATCCAAAGGATGTGCATAAAATCATAATCAGATGATGGCCAGAGCATACCACCGTAATCAGTAACATTTGGACAACCACCCGCTTCAATAATATCCCATCCATCAAAATGCCATGATCCATTTGCGCCACTTCCACTATTCAAGAAATTATAAGTATGATGGGTAGGGTATTGATTGTCTGTAATATCTGCAGAAGTTCCTCTTTGAAAGTTTTGTTCATAGGTGTAAGTATAGCCTACACCACTTGCTTGAGCACAGCTTCCACCTTGTTGATTGAATACTCCTCTAAAATAAGGTTCCAGCGAATTATCAACAGTATATGGAAGTTCAGATTTTCTATTCTCATAAGATTCAGGAAGTAAAAGAACAGGTATCGCATCTATTTTTTTCTGCTGTTCAACAGTTAACGGGCTTAATCCTCCTGAGATCCATGGTTCTCCGTTAGGATCAGGATTGTTGTTGATCAATTCTGCAAAAGCAAATAAAGCTAAAATTAGGATTGATAATAGAATTTTTTTCATTATAATATTCTCCAGTTTTTATTTTGAATTATCTGCTGTGAAATAATAGAAATATTTTTCACCAGTTAGAAGTACGTCTGTATCAGTGAACGAATTAGTAGTAGGTGTTCCTATTTCAGTATAGGTTCCATAAGGATTTGTTGATCTGTAGATATGGTAAAAAGTTGCATCAGCATTAACATCCCAGTTTAAAACTATCGAATTACCTGAAACAGATATAAGAAGGTGCTGTGGATCAATAATAATTCCACTCCAAAGTGTAAAGGGTATATTTTCTAT
>WTAK01000269.1 GCA_013139625.1 Candidatus Delongbacteria bacterium
ATAAATTAGTTGAAAGTGAATATTATTCTGACATCATTATGACAATGATCAAAAATGACATCTCATTTATAGCTTGCCATACAAATTACGACCTTGTAAAAGGTGGCGTGAGCTATCTGTTAGCTGAAAAATTTAATTTAAAAAATATTAAACCATTGGTTCTTTTAGATAAAATCGAAGGTATTGAAGAAAATGATTCTTATAAATTGCACAGTAAGTCCGAAGATTTTGGACTTGGAGTAATCGGAGAGCTTGAAAGCGAGATAAGCTTGAAAGAATTCGCTGAAAATGCTGAAAATATCCTAAACACCAAAACTCTTCGAATAGCTTCTGCTTCTTCAAAAGCTATCAAAAAAGTAGCTGTTTGTGGTGGGAGTGGATCCGGCTTTTGGCGGCATGCTTTAAACTCAGGAGCGGACTTGTTCTTAACTTCAGAATTTGGGCATCATCTTTACCAGGAAGCATCAAGCTATCTACACATTATTGATGCTACTCATCATGCTACGGAAATTGTTGCATCAAAAGGATTGTTTGATTATCTTAGTACAGAAATAAAAGGCTGTAATATTCTTATTTCGCAAAAGGATACAGATCCTGTTAAAAGTACAAATGAACTATAATTACAAACTAGATTCCTAATATATAAGGGGTAATAAATGCAAAAGAAACTACAACAACTTACAGACCTTCAAGCTCTGGACACAAAGCTATATTCAATTGAAAAAGCAAAAGGCAATCTTCCGTATCTTGTCAATGAATTTACCAATGAAATTGAGCAATTTAATAATGAATTAGAAGAATTTAATAATGATTTTGATGATACTAAAAAAGATCTTAACGAATCAAAGACCACTATAGACGAATCTAATACTTTGCTCGGCAAATACAAAGACCAAAGAAGTATGGTGACTAATAACAAGGAATATGAAGCATTGGTAAACGAAATGGCATATAGGGAAAACCTTGTTGAAGAATTAACCTTAAAAATATCAGAGTTAAATATAGCGCTTGAAAATAAAAAAGAACTTATTGAAGAGAAAAAAAGTATCCTAGAAGAAAAAACGGCAAATTTATCTGAAAAACAACAACAGCTGAATGAAAAATTAGCTGAGACTGCTGAAGAAGAGAATAAGTTGGCTGAAAAAAGAAATAAACTTGTTGCAAAAATTGACAAACAGTTATATAATTTATATGAGAGAATATATAGGTCTAAGAATCAAGCGGCAGTTGTACCTGCCGACGAAGGTCATTGTGGTGGTTGTTTTACTATGCTTCCATCTCAAAAACTCTCAGAACTGAAGAGAAGGGACTCGATCGTGCAGTGTGATACATGCAGTAGGATCTTGATATATTCCTTAGAAGATGAAAGTAAGTAAAAAGTTGGTTGGATGGTCGTGTCCCATAATATAGCTTGGGATAAGGAAAGTCCGGACACCAAAGAGCAGGATGCCTGTGAAAGCAGGGTGTAGAAATGCAACGGAAAGTGCAACAGAAAACAAACCGCTCTGAACTAGCTGAAGAGTAAGGGTGAAAAGGTGTGGTAAGAGCACACCGCGCAGGATCGTAAGTTCCTGTGGCATGGTAAACCCCATTCGGTGCAAGACCAAGTATATCTTCCATTTCGAACTGCTCGTTCGAGCTTAGCTGGAAGAAGGGTCGGTCGCTAAGTAGATAGCTACGCAGATAAATGACCATCAATTCCTTGTAGTATTGCAAATACTGTTTGGAATTACAGAATTCGGCTTACAGACCAACTTTAAATTGTAATTAAAAAGTTAGATTATAGATATGAGAATACTAATACCAACGGTGATATTACTAACTCTCGTTAGCATTTTTCCTAAAGTGCCTTTCAATACTCTTTATGTCGAAATAAGGAAAGAAAGGTATGAAGGTGACCCTGAACTTTTAAAAAGACACAAAGATAATATTGATAAACTTGACCTTTATGTTTCCTACCAAAAAATATGGGTTAATGTTGATGAAAATTCTTATTTGATGATCGAGGAACCTGCTGAAGGTAATAATATAATTGAAAAAAATGGTAAACTAAAATTCGAAAACAGACACTACACTTTAGATTACGGATTGAATTTTGCTTGGGATGGTACAAATGTTGAAGGAGAAAAAATCTTCGATAACTACACAACAGATGTACCCAATTATGAATTTTACAAAGCGAAATTGGTAAAAAAAGTAAAAGTAACTGTTGGTGATAGGATCAAGAGAAAGGCTCATATATATCGATATAAATTTTTCGATCCAACTGATCAAGATGAAACGGATGCTTACGTAAATGAGATCAAGAATAGTGACATGCCTGAAGAAGATAAAAATGTAGAAGTGCAAGCTGCGCTTGGAGCTCTTGAAAAAAAAGCTATTAAATATACTGAATGGATCTGGGTAGATATGGATGCCGAAACAAAAATGTTCCTGAGAAAATATGAAACATCCGTAGATGTAAGGACCGTTTATGAAATTACGAAGTTGGTCGTAAATGAACCTCTTAAGAAAGGTATTTTTGAAGACACACTTTCTAAATTCAAAATTAAAAAAGTAAAAGGTTAGTCCAGAGAATACTATACTAAATAAAGTAAAAGGTTCATCTAGACTACTTTCAATTATGATTTTATTAATATTATATAAATTAGGCCAAAAGTGGAAAAAAGATGGGAATTCAAAAATGATCCAGAACCCCACATAATTGATGAGTTAGCAAGCCAAACCGAGCTTCCGTTGCCTATTCTCAAGCTACTTGTTTCAAGAGGTTACAAAAACCAAGAAGATATTGAAACATTTCTGCATCCTGAAAATGTCGAATACCATGATCCATTCTTAATGAAGGATATGGACAAAGCAGTTGAAAGGATTACTGATGCTTTAGTGGATAGGGAAAACATTTTGATCTGGGGAGATTACGATGTTGACGGGATTACTTCAACTTCTATTTTATACTTATTTTTTCTTAGAAGACTCGGATTAAAAGTCAATTATGCAATACCCAATAGGGAATCTGAAGGATATGGTTTAAGCAAAGAAGGTATTTTGCAAGCGTCTAAAGACGGCGTAGACCTTATCATAACTGTTGATTGTGGAATTACTTCGGTTAAAGAAGTAAAATATGCAAAAACACTAGGCATTGATGTTATTATCACTGATCGTCACGAACCTGATAATGAATTGCCTGATGCATACGCGATCATAGATCCGAAAAGAAATGACTGCAACTACCCTTTTAAACATTTAGCCGGTGTAGGAGTGGCTTTTAAGTTGATCCAAGGCATTCTTGCCAGTAACGATATGCCCGAAAAAATATCTGATAAATTCATAAATATTACAGCCATCGGTACGGCTGCGGATATTGTTCCAATGACAGGTGAAAACAGAAAAATTGTTTATGAGGGATTGGAGACTTTAGGAAATTGTCCAAATATAGGGTTGAGTACACTGCTGAAAAAACTTAATTTCTATGGAAACAAGGTCAAAGTGAATCATATTTTATTTGGTTTAGCACCTAGAATTAATGCTGTCGGAAGAATGGGAGATGCCGGAAGAGCGGTAAATCTTTTGATAACTAATGACATGCACGAAGCTATTGATATTGTCGAAGATCTTGAAACGGAAAATAAACGAAGAAGAGAGCATGATGCCGAAACTTTGAGAGAAGCTATTGATATTCTTGAAGGTGTTGATAACTTTGACCCTAAAACAGACAAAGCTATCGTAGTTGCTCACGAAAACTGGCATGTAGGTGTTATTGGTATTGTTGCATCTAGGTTAGTTGAAAAATACTATAGACCAAGTGTTGTAATATCTATCAATGATGGTGTCGGCAAAGGTTCATGTAGAAGTATCTCAGGGATAAATATCTACGAGGTTCTTAGAGAGTGTTATGAACTTAATCTTTTAGAGCAAGAGAATTTTGGTGGACATAATTATGCTGCCGGATTTGAAATTGACAGTGAAAATATCCCAGAGTTCAAAAAGAAATTCAATGAGATAATCTCTCGAACAACTCCTGATAAAGATTTTAAACCATTTCTAAATCTAGATTTAAAGATAGATTTTAATGATATTGATCAAGATATGATGGATAACCTGTATTTATTTGAGCCATTTGGACCATATAATGATCAACCTGTATTCGCTACTGAAAATGTTGATATCGTTGGAGATGTTAGAATAGTTGGTTCCAAATTAGATGAAAACAATCGAAAATTGAAAGCTAAAGGTAACCATTTAAGAATGAAGCTTAGGCAGAATGGGATAGTTTTTGATGCTATTGGATTTAACTTAGCTGATAAATTTGATCTGGTTAACGATCTTAGGTCTAATTTGAAATTTGCTTATTTGATAGAAGAGAATAATTGGAATGGATCTTCATATATTCAGTTGAAAATAAAGGATATTTTAGCTTAAAATGGATAGTTTACATATAATATCTGATGGAAATTTAGAAGTAAATTATGGGAGACAGAAATTGTCTCCCTCTTCATTTTCATCCAGTACCAAGCTAGGTGTCAGCTGCTTGCTTATCAAGAAAAGTAATAAATATATCTTAATTGATACTGGCCCCGGAATTTTTAATACTGATGAGAACAAATATCTGATGGAGTATCCAAGACAGCTGTTAGTTAAACTAAATGATCTTAATATTCAACCTGCAGAAATAAATACTGTTATTCTAACACACTTTCACTTCGATCATTGCGGTGGATGTATCAATACTGCTGGAGAACCTATATTTAACAATGCAATTCATTCTATTCAGAAAAAAGAAGTTGAATACTCAAAAGATAATCCTGAATTCTCCAAATATGCATTACCTTTTTTTAATACTCTCAATGAATATGGTCTTCTGAAAGTTATTGATGGAGATATTTTAATCGAAAATTCGATCGAGTTGATAAGCTCACCCGGTCATACTGCAGGATTTCAATATGTCAAATTTGTAATAAATAATCAGAATTATGTTTTCCCTGGAGATATCATCCCAACTCTTTGGCATATCAATAATGACAATATAATTGGTATCGATTTATATCCTGAAGCTTTGAATAACGCTAAGAGAAAGATAATTGAAGACTGCATTAACGATGATGGAATAATGATATTTCAGCATTCTTTACGCCCAACTATGGGTAAATTGGTAAAAAAGGAAAAAAGAATAGGGTTTAAAAAATACCCAAACTAATTAGTCTTAATACGGGAATTGCAAAATGAAATATCTACATTCATTGTTTTTATTATGTTTAACCTTAGCATTATCTTTTTTTGCTGAGGAAAATAACCATGCTCCAAAAATATATATTGATTGTAATTATTGTGACTTGGATTATGTTAGAAGTGAGATAAAGTTTGTTAATTATGTCATTGATAGAAAGGTTGCAGATGTATTTATCATGATCACCAGTGAAACTACAGGAAGTAATGGGCAAAATTATACTGTTGAATTCAATGGTCAGAGTAAGTTTATAAATAAGAATGATACTCTGCAGTTTGCTACACAGCAAGATGATACCGATGATATAGTTAGGCAAAAATTAGTTAAATGCCTAAAACTTGGACTTATATCATATATCTCGCATACATCTCTATCGGAAGATATTATTATCAATTATAATCCTAAAACTGCAAAAGAAATTACGCCTGATGACCCTTGGGACAGCTGGGTTATTAGCTTAACTACCCATGGAAATATGAATTCTCAAAAATCTTATGATTCATATTGGGCTTTTGGTAGTGTCAACATAAAAAGAGTAACAGATGAGTGGAAAATCAACACTTCCATATATGGTGACTATAGCGAAGAAAATTACTACTCATACGATGAAAATGATAATATGATTTCATCAGGGACGGATTCTTACTTTTTAAGAGGACAAAATTTTTATGCATTGGTTGTCAAAAGTATTGATGAACATTGGTCAGCTGGAGCTTCTGGTAGCGTGTCATCTTCAACCTACTCAAACTACCAATATCGAACTTCTGCATATCCTGCCATAGAGTATAATATCTTTCCATATTCTGAGTCAAATAGCAAAGAATTGAAGTGCCTATACAAAGCTGGATGGACTTTCGCAAAATATAATGAAACAACAATTTATAATTACAATGCTGAGGGCAGATTTAATCAATCACTTGAAATTTCTATGGAAATTAAAAAACCATGGGGTAGTATTGAAACTAATTTAACAGGTTCTAATTACTTTTTTGATATTGAGAAAAATAGATTAGACATTTTCTCAGCTATTTCTTTGAATGTTGTAAAAGGTCTCTCCGTGAGTTTATATGGTAGATATTCTATTATACATGACCAACTAAATCTTCCTAGAGGAGAAAGAGATCCCGAGGAATTACTTTTGAAAAAAAATGAACTTGCTACACAGTATACTTTCTGGTCATCAGTAGGTATCAGCTATACATTCGGATCTATATATAATAATGTTGTAAATTCCAGGTTTTAGCTTACTCAATTCCCAGCATTTCTTCTTTCAAACTATCCTGAGCAGGATCATTACACAGCCAGATACCAAAAAGTGCTTTTTTAAATTTCAATCCCTTTATTGTCGTCATCAATTTATTATTTTTTAATATTTTCGTCCCTAATGAATCAACATAAACCATTTCAAAAACATCATTTTCTTCGATCTCGTCTTTGAATACAGCAACGAACTCATCAATTTCTTTTTTTATTGGTGCAATATTATCATTCGTAGCATTTTCAAATCCTTCATTTACTGCATTTTTCATTTTTTTACTTGTTATCAAAGATGAAACAATGTGAAGCCTTATAGCCATATCTTCTTTAGAATTCATTATTGGTACCGCGGACTTCATCTTTTTAGTTAAATATAATCCCCCAACATATAGATCAAGAAACCATTTTTCTCTTAATCCCGCTCCATTTAAGATCAGTTCAGTATTTTCTACTTTAAGCTTATTTGGCATTTCAATACCACCGATCTGCTTTGCCTGAATCAAAGAACTTGTTGCTATCAAAGCTGTTAAAATTATTAAAAGCATAAATTTGTTCATGTTTTCTCCTGTTTTTTTAACAAACTATGAATTGATCGTAAAATAGTCAATAAAATAACAATAATGTTCTTGCTCAAAACCACTTAATATTATTATTTTCCATAGGATTATAATAAAAGTAAAGGATCGATAAAATGAAAGAGTTCTCAGTAGACGAAATATACCAAGGTTTTAAACTTACACATAAAGAATATATTGAAGAGATCAGCTCTGAAGTACTTATGTTCGAACATACCAAAAACAAAGCAAAATTGACAGCTTTGAAAAATGATGATGACAACAAAACTTTTGCCATTAGTTTTAAGACAATTCCGACAGATTCTACTGGTGTTCCTCATATTCTTGAACATTGTGTTCTTTCAGGTTCTGAGAAATACCCTTTGAAAGATGTTTTTGCAGAACTGGTTAAAGGTGGTTTATCAACTTTTATAAATGCAATGACCGGTTCAGATGCAACTTACTATCCATATTCAACAAGGAATAATAAAGAATATTTCAATTTTATGAGTGTATATCTGGATACAACCTTAAGGCCATTACTAACAAAGCATACATTTTACCAAGAGGGATGGCATTATGAGCTTGATAAAGCTGACGAACCCGCAAAGATCCAGGGAATTGTATTTAACGAAATGAAAGGAGCAATGTCTAATCCTGTGAGTGTTTTAATGGATAAACTTGCTGCAACACTATACCCAGGTTCTACATATTCAGTTAATTCAGGTGGTGACCCTGAAGCTATTCCTGATTTGACCTATGAACAATTTGTTGAATTCCATAAAAAATTCTACCATCCTTCAAATAGTAAGATATTCCTTTATGGTAATGCCGATCTGAATGAAGAATTGAAATTTATAAATGACAACTACTTAAACAGCTATGATTATTTAGATGTTGATGCTAAAATCAGAGAAGGTAATTTGATCACTTCTCAGCAATTTGCAGAATATAATTACCCAATAAATCCTTCAGAGTCTGATGAAAATAGATCTTACATTGTAATTGGAACTAAAATTTCGACACCTGAGAATATTAAAGAGAATATCGCATTTGCTATTATTACCAATATTCTTTTTAACTCAGACGCATCGATCTTGAAGAAAAATATTATGAAATCAGGTATTGCAAACGACCTCACAGGGTACTATGATGATAATGCTTTCTTTACTTCTATGGTGACATTCATTTCAGGTAGTAAGCCGAGTGATAGAGATAAGTTTTTAGATATTTACTACAGTTCTCTTGAGGAGCTTGTAAAAAACAAACTTGATAAAGATCTTATCAAAGCTGAGATCAATAACATTGAATTTAAAATTAAGGAAAAGACAGCCAGTGCTCAACGTGGAATCAGCTATATGTTCTCGGTACTAAACTCAATGTTGTATGAAATTGATACGATCAAAGCATTAAGGATCAGTGGTATCCTTGCTGAAATAAAAAAGGAAGCTTTAGAAGATAACCTGTTTGAAAACTTGATCGAAAAATATCTATTGAACAGGGATCTTTCTGCAGTTGTTACTCTGAACCCTGATAAAGAACTCAATGCTGTTAAATTGGCAAAAGAAAGTAAAAGGGTTGAGGATTATAAGAATAGTCTAAATGATCAACAGATCAAAGATTTGGTGAACTTTACCGCAAAATTTAAAATAGATCAGGAAACACCTGTTTCAGAAGAAGATATGAAGAAAGTTCCTAAGTTAAGCTTATCGGATATCGAAAGAACATCTATTTTCAGAATCCCTGAGGTTTCAGAGATCTCCGGTGTTAAGATCTTAACCAATGAGCATTATACCAACGACATCATATACTTTAGCCTTGGAATGAAGTTAGATTCTATACCGGCAGAACTACTGCCTTACATGAATATCTTCACTG
>WTAK01000403.1 GCA_013139625.1 Candidatus Delongbacteria bacterium
GGAGCTGTCCAAGTTATGCCTGACCCTATACCTGATATTACACCTCTTGATTTCTCCCAAGTATAAATCAAAGAATCCCCGTCAACATCGCTCGCAAAGCAAGTTATTGTAGCTATTTCGTTTATTCCTACAGATAACGGACTTACAATTAAACTATCGATTACAGGAGGATTATTGGGTATTTCACTTATCGTTATATTTATTTGGCTCTCTGTTTCTGCACCTTCATTATCTTCCGCTTCAACCAAAATTGTATGTAACCCTAAAGAAAGAGTGTCTGTTACTAAAAAATGAGAATATGGAGAGTCTGTATAAATTCCTATTTCTATGCTGTCCAAATTAAACCTGACTTCTGATATAGTACCATCTTCATCATCTGCATCAACTTGAACTAAGATTGTATCTCCAATCGTAAAAGTTGCATTATTCGCAGGTGAAGTTATTTCACAAGTCGGAGCTACATTTGTCGGTTCTGTTGGATTATCACTGCTACATGACCAAAATATCATACCTAAAAAAAGTAATGTTACTAATAAAATCGTCCACTTCTTCATTTTTATTACCTCAAATATTTTATTTACACATAAAGATAATTACATGATATGGGTTGACTTGAAAATAATCAAGCGAAATATTTAGAAGATACAGGGTTTTAATCTTTTGACTTACCCACCAAATCGGATTCGTAGGGGCGACTCTTGTGGTCGCCCACTTAAATAATGGATTTTTAAGCGGGCAGGCACAAGACCTGCCCCTACGATTAGCGTTTGTGCACCCCTTTCTTTCCAACTTTCTTTTGGGAAGGCAAAAGAAATCTGAAAAAAGGACATAAAAAAAGACAGGCAAGTATGCCTGTCTTCAAATAGAAATATATAATCCTTATTATTCATATTCAGGATTATAAACCTGCCCCATAAACAAAATATTACCTGATCTATCATCTCTTATAATATACAAGAACGGTCTATTTGCATAAAATTCAGGATCCGCTCCAAAAGTTGCTCCCACATAAGTCGCAGCAGCTGCTTCACTACCCTTCTCATTAACATCAATAAAAGCTTTCTGCTTCACAATATTTATAAATAATCCACCTATATCTGTTATACCTGACAGGTCTGCACTAGGAAGGAAAGCATCAACCATTCCAAGAGATTTCAAAACAGCATTTAATTTTATTGCAAAATCTATCTTAAATTTTGGCATTTCAAATTTGAATGTATCATAATAATATGGCATTATCTCCTGAATAGGTAAAAAAGAATCCAACCATAAATTCCAACTCTCTTGAGTTATTCCATTAACAAAATCTTTCAAAAGCATTTCCCCTTGAGGAACAAAAATATACATTGCGATCTTATGATTATTACCCATCATATAAGAGTCTTTTGTTCCCAATTCTGAAGCAGGCATTTCATAAGCACAATACGGCAATCTTGCAGCTATAAAGTCAGTCTCGTAAATATATGTAAAGTCTCTTCCTGCTGACCACATTGTAATAGCTCCAAATCTTTCTCCAACTTCCGGATAAAACCATTTATTTGCTGTTTCATTTTCATCAAAAGGATATTTCCAATTCCCTTTAAAATACACTGCATTTATTAGATACATTACTTCATCTGGTAAAATTTCGGATATCAAGTCAGTGATCTTACCGTGAGTTACTTTTTCAACCCAGCCATTAATTATGCCTAATGTTGTTTCAAGGCTAAAATCAAGAGATTGAACCTCCGCCTCATAATACTCTTTGTTTATATTTATAAATTCCTCTTTAGGTATAAAATCATCATCCGTCCAAATTGAATTAGCAAGTTCCAAAGTAATCGATTGGTCAGGACTGTTAGTAGAATTGATAAATTCTAAAAAACCTGAGTTAATTTCTTTATCCGTTAGATTCGATAACTCAAGTGCACTTTTAATTTGTACTTTAGTATTACCATCTGCCCCATTACTTAACATTGATAAAACTATTGAAATACTTAATGGCGACATTACAATATTTTCACTTGTTTCAGATGCATTTATGATCTCTTTATAGATGTTAAAAGCAAATCTTTGATTAGCAGTGCCTAGGTCATTTACTGCATCTAGTAATACATTTTCAGAACTCGGTAATACTTCATTTGAGTTAGAAGCTGTTGGCTGTTGCGAACACCCGAAGAACATAGATAAAACCACCAGCAGCACAAAAAGTCTTTTCATGATAACACCCCGATATTTAATTATTTATAATGAATATTTTTTTATACGAAGCCGAAATTATTTTGTTCGTAATATGATTTTAACGTAATCATATCTTCCACTAATAGCAAGATAAAAATAATTACAAAAGATTCTGAATCAAGTCCAGAATGACAACGTATTATGGATCCAACTCATATCTTATCACTCATCACTTATCACTCCCCTTATTATTAAATTGACTTTAAAGTAATATTAATATATTTTTCAATACTGAATAACTACAGAAGAAATTAGCATTGAAATATAGAATTGCAGCATATATCTCAGGTTCAGGAAGTAACTTAAAAGCAATATTAGACTATAGCCTTCAAAAGAAAATTAGTTCTGAAGTTGTAGTAGTAATTGCAAATAAAGATGCAAAAGGATTAGAATATCCTGCATCGCTTGGTATTGAAACGGCTGTGATCCCAAGAAAAGAGATGCCGAGAAAAGAATTTGTTGAAAAACAAATTGGATTATTAGAAAAGCACAAAGTTGATCTTATCGTTCTTGCCGGATATATCAAGAAGCTACCAAAAGAGATCACCGACAAATTCAAAAATAGAATTATAAACATCCACCCTGCCTTATTACCGAAATTCGGTGGTAAAGGAATGTATGGGATGAATGTTCATAGAGCTGTTATCGAAGCAAAGGAAAAATATTCAGGACCTACAATTCATTTTGTAGATGACATATACGATAACGGTGAGATACTTTTACAAAAAAAAGTCGAGATCTCAGAGAATGACACTCCTGAATCTCTACAAAAAAAGGTATTGGAATTAGAACATATTGTGTATCCTGAAGCAATTAAGCTACTAGAAGAAAGGAGAGTAAATTGAATTTAGCACCGATTAAGAGAGCAATAATATCTGTCTCAGATAAAAAAAATATCGATAAATTTGCAAAATATATTGAAAGTAAAGGTATCGAAATATTTTCTACCGGTGGAACTTACAAGCTTTTGAAAGAACATGGCGTAGAAGTAAAAGATATCACGGAATTAACAGGCTTTCCTGAGATGATGGACGGAAGAATAAAAACACTGAATCCAAAAGTGCATGGTGGGATCTTAGCAATCAGAGAAAATGAAACACATATGGACGAGGCAAAACAGAATGGTGTGGAGATGATAGACCTTGTAGTCGTTAATTTATACCCTTTTGAAAATACTATTGCAAACCCTGATGTTACTTTGGAAGATGCCATTGAAAATATTGACATCGGTGGTCCTACAATGCTTAGAAGCAGTGCAAAGAATTATAGCTATGTAACTATTATCACTGATCCTGCTGATTATGATAGATTTATCGATGAATATGATAAATACGGTGGAACTTCTTTGGATTTTAGAGAAGAATTGGCTCTGAAAGTTTTTAGCAGAACCGCAGAATATGATAGTATTATTTCTGAATACCTTGAAAATAGATTAGCAAAAAAACTGAAGAAAAACTTATTTTTGGAAAAAGGTAAAGAACTTAGATACGGTGAAAATTCACATCAGAAAGGATTTTTATTTACTGATAAACATTCTTTGGAAGGAACTCTTGCTACAGCAAAACAATTAGTCGGCAAAGAAATGTCATATAACAACTATATGGATGCTCAGGCAGCTCTTGACACTGTTCTTGAGTTTGATGAGCCGACAGCAGTTGTTGTAAAGCATATGAATCCTTGTGGAGTTGCAACAGGAAAGAACTCTAGAGAAGCAATTGAAGCTGCATGGTTTTCTGATCCTATCTCAGCAATGGGATCTGTATTAGCTTTTAACACTGAATTCGATATTAAAACATTAAGATTCTTGAGAGGAAAAGAAGTTAAGCACTTGTCTTTCAGAGTAGAGAATAATAAACTTATCCCTGAGCAAATAAAAAGAAAATTCGTTGAAGTAATATTGGCACCTTCCTTCTCTGAAGAGGCTTTGGAATATATAACGACCAATAAAAGTTTCCAGAATGTTAGAGTTTTACAAATAGATATTGAAGCTTCGAAGAAAGCTAAAGACTTCCAGATAAAACGCATTGATGGTGGATTCTTATATCAAACTACAGATAATGAATTAACTACAAGATTTGATTGTGTTACTGAGAAGAAATTTGATGAAAAAATGGAAAAACTTGC
>WTAK01000045.1 GCA_013139625.1 Candidatus Delongbacteria bacterium
CGTCCTGAGCCAGGATCAAACTCTCCGTTGTATATATATTATATCTTTATTCAAAAATATATCACATATTTAACAGAGTTTACTAACTTTGTTAATTTGTTGCTTTGCTTCTGGTTCGTCTTTTAAAACGTTCCAATTTCTTACTTTACATACTATTTATAATACTTCTTACTTGCCTATGTCAATGAACGAGTGATCTCACGGAGAATCGAACTCCGGTTACAAGGATGAAAACCTTGGGTCCTAACCACTAGACGATGAGACCAATTTTTTATTTCAAGGGTGAGAGACGGGTTTTGAACCCGCGACAACCTGAGTCACAGTCAGGCACTCTACCAACTGAGCTACTCCCACCATAATCCTTAAGGGTCGCTAATTTAAGAATTATTTCTACGGTTGTCAAGTACTTTAGCAATTTATTTTGAACATTCAAAACGGATTACTCAAGCGGGTCGAAAGATATAAATTATTTTTTTTAATGTCAAGTATTTTTAATGATATTTCTAAAAATAAAAAATTTAGTCTTTTTTTGATGCATTATAGGGTTCGATATGAACTACCACGTCAGATATTTCCGGTCCCTGATCTAAAAGAATATTCTTAACTTGGTCAGCAATATCGTGGGCATCTTTCACAGTCATATTATCATCTACCAGAACGTGAAGATCTACAAAAGTATCAACGCCATGCTTTCTACTTCTAATTTTGTGAACTTCTTTCACATCTTTATTTAAAAGAACGATCTCTTTTATCTTTTGAATATCCTCTTTCTTTGCTCCCTTGTCAGTTAACTCTGAAAAGGATGAGGAAAATATTTCCCATGCCACCTTTAAAATTATAACTGCAACAATTATTGCGCCAATACGATCGATAAAAGCAAGCGATGGGTAAATTACAGAAACGAATACAGCTATAAAAGCAGGTATCGAACTAAAAGCGTCAGTTCTATGATGCCAAGCATTAGCTTCTAAAGATTTTGATCTTGTTTTCTTAGAGTACTTCATTGTAACTCTGAAAAGGATCTCTTTCATCACAATGGAAAAACCTATTCCTATAAGTGACAACCATGTCGGATTTGCTATATTTTCATCTCTAATTGAACTTATTGCTTCCCAACCTATTCCCAAGGCTGTTGCTGCTAAAACAAATCCTATGAAGGCTGTTACTATTGTTTCTATTCTCCCGTGACCATAAGGATGTTCTTCATCAGGTGGAGCTGACCAATATTTCACTCCGACTAAAATTGCAATATCAGTTGTAAGATCTGAAAGTGAATGAACCCCATCAGCGATCGCAGCCTGACTATTTCCAATCAATCCGGTTACTATCTTTAATATTGATAAAAATAAGTTGACCGCCATACCGTAGTAAGTGATCTTCTTTATATTCGCTATCTTTTCTTTATTTGAAATCTCTTTATTCATTGCCTAAAGTTCTTTAATTTTTGTTGCAACCATGAAAATATAATATTTTCCAAATGTTACTACTTTGAATCCATGCTGCTGTAAGTACTTCTTGTAGAAACTTATATCTTTTATCAGCAGATTCATATTAGACTCTGTATAATTCTTGGTTTTAGCACCGTACATTACTTCTCTGTCAATATACCTACTATTTGGGAAACCTAATATGACATTTCCATTAGGTTTTAAAATATTTTGAATTAAATATCTGAATATTTCTTTTCCGTTGAAATCAGGACTCTGCAATGTTCCGATAGTTACTATCAGATCTTGTTTCTCAAAATGCATTTCAGGAATATCTTTTATGTCACCCAAAATAAAATTATAATTGTGGTCTTTAAATTTCTCTCCGGCTTCATTAATAGCAGATTCACAGTGATCTAAACCTGTAAAAGTGATTGAACTTACAAGTTCTTCATCAAAAACGTGCTTAAAAGCACTAAACTCATCACCTCTATTTATACCTAAATTAAATACATTAGCTCTAAACTTTAGATCAATTTCTCTTAAGCATCTTAGATAATCATTTAAAAAATATGGCTCTTCAAGTTTTTTTATCTGAGCAAAGATCGAACCTACTCCGTACTTTTCTCTTATATCAATTCCTGAATTAGTATGCCAGGATTTACTTACATCCAAAGGTGCATACCTAATTAATACTTTATTATCTAATACTCTTTCCGGAGTTAATATTCTACATTTTAATATTTCTGCAAGATCTACCCAGATTTTATAAGGTCTATGAATATATTTCTGACCTGTTATAGAGATCAGTGTTCCTGAAAAATCTACTACAAGATCAGGGTCAATAACCTCGAATTCAATAAAATCTAAAGGTTCTTTCTTAAGTTCTTTCTTTAGTTTGGCTTTTATTTCAAATAATGATTCAGTTGTAAATTTCATTAATTACTTATGGTTTTTTAATATTTGATTTCTATCCCGAATAATAATGCGTCTAAAGTTATATTCTTAAGTATCATTTAGTCAACTTTTTTTTTCTTAAATAAATGATTTTGATTTTCTCCCTTTATTAATTATTATTACTATCCGGTTGAAATAAAATTTTAAAATTATATAAAGAGGTGGATCATGCAAATTATCGAATGTGTACCAAATTTTAGCGAAGGTCGTAATATGGCTGTTATCGACCAGATCACAGATGAGATCAAAAAAATAAAAGGTGTTAGACTTTTAGATGTTGACCCTGGATTCGATACAAATAGAACTGTTGTAACAATGGTAGGCGAACCTGAACCGATCAAGACAGCTGCTTTTAATGCCATTAAAAAAGCTCACGAACTAATTGACATGACAAAACATAAAGGTGCTCATCCTAGATTTGGTGCCTGTGATGTATGTCCGATTATACCTGTAAGTGGAATAACAATGGATGAATGTGTTAAGATAGCGCATGATCTTGGAAATAAATTAGGAACAGAGCTTGACTTCCCTATCTACTTCTACGAATATGCTGCAACAACTGAAGAAAGAAAAAATTTAGCTTGGGTTAGACAAGGAGAATATGAAGCAGTAGAGGAAAATCTTAAAGATCCTAATAGAAAACCTGATGCCGGACCATGTGAATTTAGACCAAAGAAAGGTGTAACAGCTGTAAGTGCCAGAGATTTCTTGATAGCTTATAATGTAAGTTTAAATACTACGAACCCTAAGTTGGCACATGACATTGCATTGAACATTAGAGAGCAAGGTAGATTCAAAAGAGATGAAAATGGTAAATTTGTAAAGAATGAGAATGGTAAAAAAGTAAAACAACCGGGACTTTTCAAAAATTGTAAAGCGATCGGTTGGTACGTTGATGATTACAAAAGAGCTCAAATTTCTATTAACCTTACAAATTATCATGTGACTTCTATGCATGATGTTTTTGATGAAATAAGTAAGCAGGCGACTGCGAAAGGTCTAAGAGTTACCGGATCTGAGGCTGTTGGTGTTGTACCAAAAGAAGCAATGCTAATCGCCGGAAAACACTATCTTGCAAAACAAGGTATGTGTGAAGGAATTGATGAAAAAGAAATAATCAAAGTTGCAATTCAGTCACTTGGACTAGATGATGTTGCTCCATTTGAGCCAAAAGATAAAATAATCGAATATATGATCGCTAAAGAAGGAAAGTTGGCTGATCTTACAATTACAGAATTTAATGATCTTCTTTCAACTGATGCACCTGCACCGGGTGGTGGATCTGTAGCTGCTCTATGTGGAAGTATAGCTGCATCTCTAGGATCTATGGTTATGAATTTGACTTACGACAAAAAAGGATATGAGCAGTTCAATAAAGAAACTAATGAACTTGCAAAAGAACTTCAAATCAGAAAATATGAACTTATCGATTTAATCGATGCTGATACTGATGCTTTTAATATTCTTATGGATGCACTGCAAGCTAAATCAAAAGCTAAGAAGTCAAAAAATGATGAGCAGATCAAAGCAGCTGAAAAACAATACTATAATGCTACAGTTTTGGCTACTGATGTTCCATTGAAAGTTATGGATAAGATCTTTGAACTTTCACCATATATTAAGAGAATTGCTGAATTTGGAAATATTAATGCTGCAAGTGATGCAGGCGTAGCGGCTTTATTGATAGTAGCAGGAGCTAAAGGAGCAGGTCTTAACGTAAAAATCAATTTATCAGGAGTCGATGATGCTGATGAGTATAAGATCAAAACTCTCGGAGTAATGAATAATATTCTTGCTGAAGTTGATGCTAAATCTGAAGAGATCCTAGCTATCGTAGAAACAAAAATGTAGTAAAGACGTTGCATCGCAACGTCTCATTTTTTATCATTGCCGGTCATCGAGTGATTTT
>WTAK01000154.1 GCA_013139625.1 Candidatus Delongbacteria bacterium
AATATGAAAATTAAATTTTAGAATATAGTCTTACGGAGGAGGCATGAAGAAAGTTATAATGTTGGTATTTATATTTCTATCAATGAATATCTTTGCTGCAGAATGGTATTCAAAAGTTGAAAAACCACAAACTGCAAGTAAGGACACTTTGTGGTATAGTTATGCAATCACTGCAAGTGGATGGATAATAAATCAGCCTTTGGAGAGAGCAACATATTACAATATAGATGATTTTGGAATCGAATACCCCTTATATCTTCATGCGGTAAATGCTGGTTTCGTTGATGAAGGTTACAGTTTTACTTTTAAAGTTTACGATAAAGATGGAATAACTGTTTTATGGGAATCTCAAACTGCATTAACCTCTATTGATGATCAGAACACTGAATATCTAGCTACTTCTTTGCTTCTTACAGATAATTTCTGGCTTTCTGTAACACCAGTTTCAGGAGGTTATCCCAGACAATTTGCAGAAGAATGGGATAATCCAACTCATAGTTATGTAAGTGATGGTGCAGATGGTTGGATAAATGATATAGAAGATATTAATGGTGAAGATCAGTATATGGAGAATCGCTATGATATATATGTATCAGAATATTATGATACACCACCGATCACAGATATTTACCCTCCTTTGCTAAGAAACGTTAAAGGTGCAGAATGTTTTATGGACTATGATATGAACCTATCCATTATTGTTCAGGATCAAAATTCAGTAATCTCTCCGATGCCATCACAATATTCATTTGATGGTGGAGTTACCTGGATAGATTTTGACATGACTGTTTCTAAAGGAAATCATACATTTACAGGTACAATATTAGCTCAAGTAGACGGAACTATCGGGTTTGTGAAGTTCTACATGGAAGATTCTCTTGGAAATGCTGCTTGGTCTGAAGATGTGGATATTTCATGGTCAAAAGACTTACCGTTATTTGTTGAGGATTTTGAAAATGAAATTTTTCCACCTGAAGGATGGTCTTTGAATACAACTGGTGCAGGCTGGATAGAATCTGATTTTTATACAGGTGGTTATGTTCATGGAGGAAGATATTCAGCAGCTCATATGGATGATTCTGGTCCACAGGACGACTGGCTGATCACTCCAACCATATCAATTCCTCCGCTGAATTCTACAACACTGACCTTTTGGCAATCGGTTTATTGGATACAGTATATGAACGGATATCATGAAATAGGAATTTCAACTGATGGAGGAGCAACTTTCACTTCACATTGTTTTGTGGAGCTTGGTGAAATTGATGGTGAATTTAGTTTTAAATCTGTGAGCTTATCAGCTTATTCCGGACAGGATATCAATATTGGATTTCACTATGTTGAAGATTATGGAAGCCAATGGTATATCGATGATATTGAAATATTCTATGATTATCAAGGACCTGTAATAGTTGATATAATCGGGAATCCAGCTCTGGACCCGGTTATCGGAGCTTTCGTAAAGAATGATCTGGATCTTACAATGACCGTGAATGATCAAACAGGTATTCAGTCTATAGTTGGTCATTATTCTTATGACAGCGGCACGACTTGGACAGATCTACCTTTTACTCAAGCTAAAAGTGATGAAATCTGGATAGCTACAATTCCTGAAGAAGCATTACCAATTTCCGGAATAATTAACTTTGATCTTGTTGATCTGGGGGGTGTAGCTACTCCAACGACAGTTGATTTTGATTTTGGGTTTTATCCTGATGAAGTTCCACCTGTTCCACCTATTGTTTTAGGTAATGAAGTTTTTATAAATGAACCGATGGAACTTACTTTAATTTTCCAGGATGAATCTACAATTGATACTTGCCGTGCTTCATATAGTAAAGATGAGTGGGTTACACAATATGATTTTGTGATGATGCCAGCTAAAATACATGAATATACTTTTGTTGGTACTATCCCAGCTGAATCAGAGCAAGTATTGGATGGAGAAGTGAAGTTCACAATTATTGATTCTGAAGGTAATGAATTAAACTCAGCTCCGTATACAGTAAAATGGATAGACGGACAGATTGAGTTTCGGGATGATTTTGAATCTGGCGGTTCTAACTGGACATTTACAGGCAACTGGGGAATAGTAGAGGAAGGAGAATATACAACTTCAACTCATTCACTAACTGAAAGTCCGGGAGGAGATTATCTGTCAGATGAAATTACATCTGCAACTTTAGCAGATTCTTTAGATTTTTCCTCATGTTTTGGTGCTGATATGTCATTCTGGTGTAAATATGATATTGAAGAAGGATGGGATTATATGTATCTTGATGTAACTCCAGATAACGGTGTCAGCTGGTTTACATTGAAATCCTGGGACGGAGAAGGTGTTGACTGGCACGAAGAGAATTTTAATTTAAATCCATACGTCGGATACAGTGGATTCAATCTCAGATTCAGGTGGGTTAGTGATGGTGGATTGGAATTGAACGGTATGTATATTGACGATATAAGAATAAATACACATGATTCTCCTCAACCTATCGGTCCTATCATAGATCATGAACCTTACGCACCTGAATTTTATGAAGGATCGCAGTGGTACCATAATTATGTTGATGTATATGACTTTTGGAATATATCAGAGGTTGTAGTCTATTATACTATTTTTGAGGGATATCAAGATAGTGTTTCTGCTTCATTTGTCAGTGATAATATGTGGGAATTCGCAATTCCAGCTCAACAACCGGGTACTGTTATAGATTACACTTTCTGGGCAGTGGATAATATGGGGAATTCAAGTTATGATAACGATGATCCATATAGAATCATCTGTGGAGATCATCATATTTTCGATTCAGGCATAGTATCCTACTATAATACAACTGAAAATGGAGATGCTAAAGCAGTCAGAATAACTCCAGATACGGATGGAACGTTAGCTGGAGTTATTATAAGGAATTATGCAGATGTAGGTCATATTTCAGATGATATGACTGTCAGAGTATGGACAGATGATGGAGGAGTACCGGGTGTTGAACTAACTACTCCTATTGATGTTACTCCAGAAGCTAATAGCCTTGTGAATACATCAGCTATGACTTTTGTGGAGGTATATGAGTGGATAAATGCTTATCCAAATCAGGATTTCTGGATAGGTTTTTCTTCAGATAATGGTATTGTTTATGCGACAGAGGAGGATGCCATTGCTGAAGGTGTTACTGCATATAATAGATCGTACGACGGTATTTCTAATGGTGATGGGACTTGGACATGGAATCAATATTCTGGGACAAATTATCACTTTAGAGCAGTGACAGGATTAATTATTGGTATAG
>WTAK01000391.1 GCA_013139625.1 Candidatus Delongbacteria bacterium
CCAGTTTGACTTTAGTGATGGCTATTTTATAATGACATTGGATGATTCAATTAATGTAGTTGTACCATCAGGGGGTGAAAGCTTAGCTAGAGGAAGTCAATTTGATATATTGTGGGACGATAATATCAGCGAAAATGTAATTGTAGAATTATATCAAAACGATGTTTATCATTCTGATATAACTTTATCAACACCGAGTGATGGTTCCTATACATGGGATATTGCGGAAGATATTTATGGGTCTAATTTCCAAATTAAATTATCATCTGTTGAGATCCCTTTGGCTACATTTGATCTCAGTGAGGGATATTTCGACATTGCAGAAGGTTCTTTGAACGTGTTGACACCAAACGGTGGAGAAGATCTGACACGTGGGAATCAATATGAGATCACCTGGAGTGATGATATACCGGAAGATGTAAAATTAGAGCTTTATCAAAATGATGTTTACCATTCAGATATAATTTTATCAACACCAAGTGTAGGATCCTACTTATGGAATGTTCCAAATGATCTGTATGGGTCTAATTTTCAGGTAAGGGCTGTTTCGATAACTTTTCCTGCAATAATAAATGATATGAGTGATCCTTATTTCACAATAACTCCAGGAGTAATTTTTGTTACATATCCAAATGGTGGAGAAGCCTTTGATAGAGGGGATCCAATAAATATCAGTTGGACAGATAATATTTCGGAAAATATAAAAATAGAATTATATAAAAATGATATATACTTAATGGATATTGTTACTTCAACTGAAAGTGATGGATCTTATGTGTGGAATATCCCTATTGATCTAAGTGGAAATTATAAAATAAAAATAACTTCGATCGACTATGATATAATCAATGATCTGAGTGATAATACATTCGAAATACTGATCGGGGCTGTCAGTGTATTAACCCCAAATGGAGGAGGAATTTTAACTCGTGATAGCCAATTCGAAATTACCTGGATAGATAACATCACTGAAGAGATCAATATAGAATTATATCAAAACGATGTTTATCATTCTGATATAATCACTTCTACCGCTAGTGATGGTTCGTATCTGTGGAATATTGCAAATGATATTTATGGTTCAAATTTTCAAGTAAAAATATCTTCAATAACATTTCCTTTAATGATTAATGATACTAGCGATGGGTACTTTACGATCTCTGAGGGTGTAATAACTGTTTTAACTCCCAATGGAGGTGAGAATATAGAGCGTGAGAGCCAATTCGAAATAACTTGGACAAACGAAATATTAGAAGAGATTAAAATCGAGTTGTACCAGAATGATTCTTACCATTCTGATATAATTTCTTCAGTAATTAACGACAGTACATACACATGGAATATACCAAGTGAACTAAGTGGGTCAGATTTCCAAGTAAAAATATCTTCTTTAGCTTTACCTTCAGTAGTTTCTGATATAAGTGATAGCTATTTTACGATATCAGCCGGAATTATAACAATATTGACGCCAACTGAAGATGAAAACTTAATAAGAGGAAGTCAATATGAAATAACTTGGACTGATGATATTCCTGAATTTATAAGAATTGAGATTTATGAAAATGATACATATCATTCTACAATTGCTGATTCTACTGAAAGTAATGGTTCGTATTTTTGGACAATACCTTTTGATATTTACGGAGTGTTTAAGATAAAGATCGTTTCAACCGACAACGCAAGTGTTTATGATATAAATGATACAGGTTTTGACATACTGACCGGTAGAGTAAGGGTTTTACTACCGAGTGACGGCGAAGAACTTTATCAAGGAAGCCAATATGAAATTACATGGACAGATGATATTTTAGAAGATGTCAAAATAGAATTATATCAAAATGATGTCCATTACTCAGATATAGATGCTTCTACTTCAAGTGATGGTTCATATATATGGAATATCCCAACAGATATTCTAGGAGCTGATTTTCAAGTAAGAATATCTTCTTTGATCATTCCTGATCTTGCAAATGACATTAGTACAGGATATTTTACGATCTCAGATGCAACCAGAGTTATTACGCCGAATGGAGGAGAATTATTAATAGCCGGTGATTTTTATGATATAAATTGGGTGGATATTTTAACAGAAGATATTAAAATAGAGTTATTTCAGGATGATATTTTTAATTCTATTATAGCAGAATCAACTCCAAGTGATAGTTCTTACAGTTGGTTTATTCCTTATGGCTTACAAGGTTCAAATTATAAAGTGAAAATATCATCAATTACATCTCCTGCAACATATAATGATATGAGTGATGGGAATTTTTCAATAATTTCAGGAACGATTGCTATTACAGCTCCACAATCAGGTGCCGTTTTGGAAATGATGGATGATTATTCAATAGAGTGGACAGATGATATATACGAAGATGTTGTTATAAGTCTTTATAAGAATACATCTTTGATTGCAATGATAAATACAGCTTCAAATGGTAATTATATCTGGGATTTTCACACAAATGATATTGTTGCAGGAACAGATTATAATCTTAAGATCGAATCCAAAGTAAGTAGCGCCATCTATGACCAAACCGGATCTTTCACAATAAAAGGAACCAACAATGTAAATGGTAGCGTATTCGGTGTTTGGACAGAACCAAACTCTCCATATATTTTGATCGATAGTACTTATGTTATATCTTCGAATTCATTACTTATCGAGCCTCGAGTAAAAGTTAAAGGAGCTCCTTCTCACATCAATTTTGATATACGTGGTAAAATGGAGTCTTTTGGAGAATATAGCAGTGAAATAAGGTTTAAAAACATTAACTTAAGTTACAATAACAGTGTTCACCCTGACACTTCTAAAGTTACATACACTGTATTTGACAGAGATTATAAGGATAATTTTTTCTCTGACAATAAAT
>WTAK01000028.1 GCA_013139625.1 Candidatus Delongbacteria bacterium
CATCTACATACATTCCGAATTCTTTTTTCTTTCTGTCGAACATATTCTTAAATCGAACTCCTGTAGTAAAGAATAGACAATTATAAGCTGTCAAATCTACTTCGCCTGGATCGACAACTAAATCAATATCTGAAAACCTCTGATACAGATCTTCTTCAACTCCGTGATGAATAAAGTTCAGACTTCCTATCCAGTAAAACTTTTTTCCCAGTTCTGATGATAAGAACTCTATTCCCCCACCAAATCCCATATTTGCAAATCCTGCATCTTCATCACCAACTTTGTCATTACCAAAATCAGTTTGTGTAAATGCCATAGTGCCATGAAATGTAAATCCTTGAGCTAAAACATTTGAGCTGACACTTAATAGGAAAAGAATTCCTACAACAATTAATAAATTTTTCATATATACTCCCATTTTTGATTAACACACTAATATCACCCTTATAATAAATACAAATTTCAAAAAACATTCAAGGAAAAAATTAACACATTTACGATCGTATTTATTGTATTGCTTATTCAGGGTTAAAATATTATTTTTGTAAACATAAATTATAGTAGTAATGATTAATCAGAAGAACACATATACATGGACAATTTAAAAAAATTATTTCGAATGACATTAAAATACTGGCAGCTAATGGTACTCGGTATTTTTACCATGTCAATATTTTCAGTTTTAAGTGGTCTCAGTGTTACAATGGCTGTTCCATTGTTCGATTATGTATTCGGATTAAAGCATAAAGAAACAAAATTCAGCGAATTTACAGAGTTCTGGACATCTTTATCGTCATCATTAAAAACATATTTTACGGACAATTCATTTTTCAACCTATTCAGTTCTGAAAGCACATCTTTACTGTTAAATGATTTAAAAGAACTTCTTTCGCATACGGATCCTTATTTACTGCTATATTTGATCGGTGGAGCTATGATCATAATTATTATTTTGAAAAGCTCTTTCTTTTACCTCAACGCATACATTTTTACGGTATTGCGGGGAAAAGTATCTTTATCTTTGAGAGATATTGTTTATTCAAAAGCAATACATCTTTCCATAGCTGAAATACAGAAAAGAACTATCGGTGATCTACAGGTTAGGATGAAGGCTGATGTTCAGATATTTGGAGATCTTTTGATCAGACCGGTATTTAGATCTTTGAGAGACCTGATCCTCATTATAGCATATGCCTCTTTAGCCATTTATATAAATTCCAATCTATTTCTATATACAATATTGATCGTGCCAATATTCAGTTTGGTTGTAGCTTTTATTGGGAAGAAGATAAAAAAATACGCAAAGAGAACTCAAAATGCCAATGCCTCTTTGTACTCACGGATCGTTGAAGTTATAAATGGAATTAAAGTAGTAAAATCTTTTGCCAAAGAAGAATATGAATGTGATAAATATAATACTATAAACCGACAATACTATAAAGCTTGGTTAAAAGGAAGAATGTATCAAGCTTTGAATGTTCCTCTATCAGAACTTAATGGAACAATCACAGGAATGGTAGTTTTGATCATTGGTGGTAACATGGTCCTTTCAAATCCTGAAGCATTCTCTTTTGGAAGTTTTACAGCTTTCTTGATCGCAATTTTTTCGATCCTACATCCATTTAAAAGTATAACTAAATCATATACAGAGATGAAAAAAGGAATGGTGTCTCTTGATAGAGCATTTGAAATAATGAACTTACCTCCGGATATCATAGAAAACCCTAATGCTGTTTCAAAAAAAGACTTTAATTCTTCGATTGAGTTCAAAGATCTTAGTTTCTCATATTTGAAAGGAACTAAAGTTATCAACAAACTTAATCTTACAATCAGCAAAGGGCAAACAGTTGCATTGGTAGGTAGTAGCGGTTCAGGAAAAACTTCTTTGATAAATTTACTCGAAAGATTTTATGACCCTGAAGAAGGAAGTATTCTGATAGATGATATGAATATCAAAGACATCAGGATCAAAGACCTACATAATCTCTTTGGAACTGTAACTCAGGAATCCATTCTTTTCCACGATACAATATCAAATAATATAAAATACGGTACAAATAAACCTGTAAATGATGAAAATGTCCACAAAGCCGCTGAGATCGCTTACGCTTATGAATTCATTAAAAATATGCCTAAGCAGTATAACTCAATGCTTGATCCAAAGGGGACTAATTTGTCAGGTGGTCAGAAACAAAGATTATGTATCGCAAGAGCTATCGTAGGTGATCCTCCTATCTTAATATTTGATGAAGCTACGAGCGCATTGGATTCTGAATCTGAACAAAATGTTCAAAGAGCAATTGAAATGGCAACAAAAGATAGAACCGTGATAATTATTGCACACAGGTTGTCTACTATTTTAAATGCGGATCAGATCATCGTAATGGATGAAGGTAATATTATCGGAATTGGAAAGCACGACGACCTGATCAAAACAAATGAGAAATATAAACTTTTATATAATATCCAATTCAATAAATAAACTATGTCTGATTTAAATAAAGCAAAGAAGATATTGATCATTGATAGGTACAAAAAAAAACGTGATCTAGCTCAAATGAACATTTATTCATATCTGGATGACAATTTTAATTGTAAGTTCATATCTAAGATCAGTCTTATCCCGCTCATTAACTTTAAGAAATTCGATATAATCTATTTGGGTATATTTCACCTTGATATCCATGCCAGAGGAAAAAGAAATAAATTCCAAAAAGATCTCAATAGCTTACTTCGATCATTGAATAAAGATCAAATACTTATAGTTGACCAAGCTGACAATGAAATATTTCTTGAAAAAAGTACCGGAAAAAATCAAATTAAATATAATCGATTGGAAGGTAAAAAATATTTAATTGACCGGTATTCAACCAATGTGTTAAAAGAATTTGCTGATGAGAATAATTTCTCACTGATAAATATGCAATGGAGTATTGATCCGGATAAATTTCAGAACACGAATTATGAGACTAAAGATATCGATGTAACGTTCATTAGCACTATTGCAAAAAATTATGAGTTTCATAAGAACAGAGAAAAGATCTATCAACATCTTACATATCTACAAAATAAATATCCAAATTATAAATTTCATATTTCAGCTCCACCTTCTTACCCTGAGAATCAAACTTATGGGGATGAATACAGAGAAGTACTATCTCGATCAAAGATCTTTATAGCAGATGGTTCCGGTAGATATTGTCTAACTCAAAAATAGTTAGAAGCAGGTATTTCTAATTGTTTTCTTTTAGGAGACATTCCTAAATATCCTGCAAATAATATATTTTTATCCGATACTCTTATGAAAGAGATTGATCTGACCGATAGAGATATGCTTGAAAAAGCATTACTCGAAGCATTAAATTCTCTTGAGGATGCTGAGAATACTTCAAATAAGCTTAGAAAGAAAATATTGGAAGATCATAACATTAAACATATTATGGATAAATTCATAGCTCATGTTCTTCAGTAGAGAAAAAAATATCAACGCATTTTGGTTTATGAGAAAAGAATGGACATTAACACAGGGTAATGTTGGAGACATTATTACTCCTTATCTTATAGAGAACATCTCAGGTATTTTTCCAAAATTGAAAACCAAAGGTGGTAATAGGCATTTGGTCGTGGGAAGTTTGATCTCTCTTTTGCAAAACAAAGATCAGGTTTGGGGAGCGGGACTTATTAAAGATATGATCGTACCTAAAAGAAAAAATGTAAAATTTTATGCTGTCCGAGGTCCGTTAACAAGAGATAAGTTGATCGAGAGTGGCTATGAAGCTGATGATATACCTCAAGTTTATGGAGATCCCGGAATATTGGTTAGTGATTATTTCAAGTTTGAAAGGAACATTCAACACAAAATAGGTATTATCCCACATTATGTTGATGCTGAACTGTGTAAAATTTATTTTAAAGATACTGATGTGCATTTCATTGATATAAATAATAGTGTTGAAAAATTCTTCGCAGAGATTAATAAATGTGAATATATCTTATCCTCTTCCCTGCATGGTATTATTTTCAGTGAATCATACGGAATAAAAGCTATTCCCATTAAATTAGGCGATAAATTGATCGGGGACTCATTCAAATTTGATGATTACTATCAATCTACCGGTCGTAATAGTAAAAGAGTAGTTATTGACTCTATTTTAAATAACAATGATATCGAAAAATTGACCAGAAATTATGATTTTATTAAGCCGATTTTAGATAAAGAATTATTGCTAAGATCATGCCCATTTAACAAAGGTGAGATCTAATGAACATTTTATTCTTAAACGCAAAGAAAGGCTGGGCTGGTGTTGTCTCTTGGAAAACAACATTAGCGAAGAACTTGATACGAAAAGGTCATAACTGTTATATCGTTTCAGGTAAAAATTCTGCTTTGTCCAAAAATAAGCCTGTAGATCTAAAGCTAGATATTATAAAATACGGGATGAATTATAATCCCTGGAC
>WTAK01000019.1 GCA_013139625.1 Candidatus Delongbacteria bacterium
ACATCATATCCTGTTGCATTTTCTGAAACATCCCAATTAATTACAAGATTATTGCCATCCGGAGGTCCAACAATTATCCCTCCTGGAACTTCGGGTTCACTTGGAGCTGGGGCAGTAACAACTACAACTGAATTAGATGCTGCAGATTCACCAACTGGGTTAGTATATGCCGCTTTTACATAGTAAGTATTATCTCCTGCGGCTGGATTAGTATCAGTATACGTTATAGTGCTTGATGTACCTATCAACAATCCTTCTCTATACACATTATATGTGTCAATTCCTTTAGTCTTTAGCACTTTATTGGTGATCAATCTGCTTGAGTTGTCAATAACAGTTATACTTTCATGAACTTCAGTACTTGTTGACCAACCTTCTCTGTGAGGAACCACTTGTTCATCGATCTTTTCACCAGGAGCAGCAACTTTAACTATTGGATCAGGGTCAGCTCCAGTCACATGTGACAACATGCAATATTCCAATTTATCATCACCTGATGATATGGAATAACTGTACGCATCCTCACTTCTCTTATAGAAAAAACTGTGAACTTGATCGCTTGAAGAAGGACCTGCTAAATTTGAAGGGTGACCAGTTACTATATCGTAAGTTTCCACCTCAACATTCCACTCGCTGTTAAGTTCATAAGTTTGATCTAGAGCAATCTTATAAACTTCACCTGCAATAGCTGTTAGAGTACCACTTTCCCATAGCAAAGTACCATCTACAGGATTTCCGTCCCAAAGACGAATTGTGAAAGTGTCATCTGATCCCCAAAGAGCATCATCCCATTCATAGAATCCTGCTCCAATTGAATCAATATATACTGGATAATATAGACCCAGATCAGCTGCATTGAACACAACTCTTCTCTGCGCACAATCTTCATCTCCCAAATTATCCACAGTAGTTGTACAATTTTCAGGTGCAATATATGTTGCCCAGTGTGAAGATGTACCATAAGGTAGATACCAGGCAAGATCTATGTCTGTACCATTAAGAACTCCTATTAAATAATCAGGTTTAGGATTTGCTATAATATATTCAGTAACTGACTGAGAACATAACGATTGACCTGTTGGATAGATAGCTCTTACATAGTAGGAGTTATCACCATCTGTAAAGTTAGTATCTGACCATAATTCACTCTCACCAGTATTTGGAATAGTAGTTGCGAATAAACCATCTTTATAAATATCATACTCATCTGGTGGAGTACCACCGGAATTTGTACCACAAAGAAGATCATCTAAATAAAATTGATAACCATCAGTGTAAATGTAACATAAACCGATCCTGTAAGTTCCCGTATAAGCAGAAAGATCAATTTGAATTTCAGAATCATAAAGGTTATTGCCTGCTGCTCCAACTACGGTACCATCAATGTCATAAACTTGAGTTAATTTAGCCGCAGCATCCGCTACTGTAGTTTCGACAAAATCATTAGCATCGGATGTGTACAAATACACTCTAAAATGCGTATACCATGCTTCAATATCACTGTTCTTAAACCACATCCAAAAGTTTAAAAAACTTCCTGATGATAATGTGATCTGAGGAGAAAAATTCCAACTATAAAGGTGATTGTCTGTAGTACCTGCTGCATATCCAAGTCCAGTTGAAGATAAACCACTATGAACATACTCTGCATCACTATTCAAGCCCCATCCATCAGTATTTGGATACCAAAAATCTCTTGCTGGTGGTTTTACTCCAGGATCATCAGATTGGTATTGAACCCAGTTACTGTAAGAAGATGTCTCAAAATCTTCATTAATATAAGTCATTCCCGTAAAAGGAACATCCCAGGTTAGATCAATATTGGTTCTGCCTATTGCGCTTGCCTCAATATTTCTGATAACCGAAAAATCTCCAACAGGAATAACGTCAACTGAGTAAGAGTCTGTATTGTGCGATTCTCCATCACTGTAAACTGCTGTAACATAGTATGAGTAACTACCCGAGATCAGGTCGTTATCATTATATGAAGCACTTGCTGTATTTCCCAAAAGAACAGCTGTTGAACCGTTGTTAGACTTAAATATATTATAACTATCTTGGTTTCCACCTGATGGAGCTGACCACGTCAGTTGAACATCTTCACCATTTACAAGTGAACCATTGAATGAATTTGGAGCTGGCCACGCTGCGAAAGGATCTGTATTAGGAACACAAGATATTCTTATCTGACTTGCAGTATAATCTCCATCTCCTCCACCAGAACCAACGCCACCAGGAACAAGAGCTGTGATTTGATACCAACCATCTTGATAACCACCCCATCCCCAATTGAAATGATACCAGTAGTCATCAGTGTATCCATCAAGGTTAAAAGAGTGAACTCCACCAGCCCACCACCAAGGTCTCTTAGCATCTAATTCTGCTTGAATTGCAGCAGCATCATAATCTGCGTTTGTTGGAGTTCCAACAGTATTATATGTAGTATTATAATACCAGTTAGTTTGGAAAGCAGAAGAAGATGCACTCATATTTGCGCCTGATCCACCATCTTCTGTAGTACCATAGCTCATGTCAAATGAGTGCCCCAGTAAATAACATAATTCTGCAGTAGTTTGAATTCCAGCAGCATCTAAATTTATAGTTTCCCAATATTCCGGATAAAGCCCCCACTCCATTTCAACTATATCTACCATTTTAGAATAGTCAAAAGTATAGTTTGAGTAAGTCTCTGTAGTTCCGGCAGAATTATTTGTATTTGAACCTGTTCCTGTAGTTGGCCACTCATGATATTTTGCTATCATAGATGCAGCTGTTGCAACACAACCTACATAAGTCCATGTTCCATCTTTTTCAGGAC
>WTAK01000140.1 GCA_013139625.1 Candidatus Delongbacteria bacterium
TATTTACCTTGTATAATAGCCAAAATGTCATTATATTCACCTTGTATAATAGCCAAAAGGAGAATAAATGATCCAAAGAAAGATATACAAGACCTTATTAGAATGGAAGCTAGAAAATAATAGAAGACCTATTCTCCTTCGTGGAGCAAGACAAATAGGCAAAACATATATCGTTGACTTCTTCGGCAAAAATGAATTCAAAAATATAATAAGTTTGAATTTTGAAAGAAATCCTGAGTATATAAATATATTTGATAGTGTTATACCTGATGAGATAATTGAAAAAATAATGTTGTTTACCGGTCAGGATATAATACCCGGTAAAACATTAATATTTCTAGATGAAATACAGGAATGCCCGAAAGCTATAACATCTTTAAGATATTTCTATGAAGAAAAGCCGGATATTCACATAATAGGTGCTGGATCTCTTTTAGAATTCACATTAAGAAAAGAAAATATTAAAATGCCTGTTGGAAGGATCCAATATCTCTATATGTATCCTCTGACCTTTCACGAATTTATTGATGCTCTGGGAGAATCTAAACTTGGTTCATATATCTCATCTCTTGATAATCTAAAAAATATTCCAAATGCGTTACATGATAAATTAAATGGACTTGTAAGAAAATATTTCATTATAGGTGGAATGCCGGCAGTTGTAAGAGAGTATGTAGAGTCTGGTAATATTATAAAATGCCAAAAGATCCAGAGATCAATAATTGATACATATTCAGATGATTTCGCAAAATACGCATCTGGATCAAAACACCTTAATTTGTCAAAAATATTTGATGCTGTACCAAACATGATCGGGCAAAAATTCATATATGCCAGAGTTGATAATTCTATAAAATCCAGAGATCTAAAAGAAGCCGTTACACTTCTTGAGACAGCCGGAATAATAACCCGAGTTAAAAGAACAAGCGGAGCCGGAATACCTCTTGAGTCAGGCGTAAAAGACAACTATTTCAAACTTGTATTCCTTGATGTCGGAATACTTCAAGCTATAAGCGGCATTTATGGAGAAACAGCTAAAGAATCAGATCTGACAGCAATCTTCAAAGGGGCCGTAGCAGAACAATTTGTAGGACAGGAAATTCTATCTTTGAATAACCCTTATAGAAGGTCATCGCTTTTTTACTGGGCAAGAGAATCGAAAAGTAGCAATGCTGAGGTTGATTATTTGATACAGCTAAACGACAAAATACTACCCGTAGAAGTCAAATCCGGTACAATTGGAAAAATGAAAAGTATGCAACTTTATTATAAAGAGTATAATCCGGTAAACGGAATAAAGATTTCTCAAAGTCCGTACGGTATTATAGACAAGACTATTTCACTACCTTTATATGCAATTGAATTATTATTTCTACAATAAAACAAGCGAGTTAATTTGAAAAGTAAAGCAGTTCTTACAGAAGGTCCAATAGGTAAAACTATCATCAGGCTAACATTTGGAATGATGGTCGGCATGATAGGCATGGTCATGTTCAACCTTGTTGATACTTTTTTCATTGGTCAACTGGGCACAACACATCTTGCAGCTATGAGCTATACCTTCCCCGTTATAATGGTCTATGTAAGTATTGCACTTGGTTTAGGTGTAGGTGCTTCCGCAGTTATTTCCAGAGCCATTGGAAGTGGAGATCAGCAGGATGTTCAAAGACTTACTACCGGAGCATTAATTCTTGGGTTTGTGATCGTAGCTTTAATGATCATTTTGGGATTATCAACTATTGATCCTGTATTCCGAGCTATGGGTGCCGATGGAATTATTCTTGAATATATTAAGCAATATATGACTATCTGGTATCTCGGTGTTCCTTTTGTAGTTATTCCTATGATAGGAAATAATGCTATCCGAGCAGCCGGCAATACTGCGATTCCAAGTATTATCATGCTTAGTGCGATCGTTGTTAACGGTATATTAGATCCTATTTTAATATTTGGTCTTGGACCATTTGAACGCATGGAATTAAAAGGTGCTGCAATAGCTACTGTCACTGCACGAATGACAACATTCGCTATTTCACTTCTGATCTTAAAATTTAAATTTAATATGATATCATTGGCTGTATTAAAACTGTCAAACATCTTCGATACTTGGAAAAGAGTATTATTCATTGGAATTCCAGCTACAATAACTCAATTCATTGTTCCTATTTCTATGGGAGTTATTACTCGGATGGTATCAGGTTATGGAAATGAGGCTGTTGCAGGTCTCGGTGTTGCTGGCAGGATCGAAATGTTCGCCCTTGCACCTATAATTTCACTTGGAACAGTTATTTTAGCTTTCACAGGGCAAAACATTGGAGCTAAGAAATATGACAGGGTTGCAGAAGGTATAAAATTCAGCCAGAGATTTTCACTTATCACCGGAGTAATTCTTTTCATAGCCTTGATATTTACAAGTCAGTACATTGCTGCTATATTTGACAAAGATCCTGCTGTAATTTCAATTATTGTTCTATACCTAACTTTCGTTTCCGCAGGATATGGATTTCAGGGTGTTATGTTCATAACAGCGAATACTTTTAATGCTATGCATAAACCATATAAGGCAATGGGTATCAATGCTGTACGAATGCTGGTTTTATATATTCCTTTAGCTTTTATCGGGTCTTATCTCTGGGGTTTACCCGGAATATTCGTTGGAGCAGGTATTTCATCTGTAGTTGGTGGAATCGTGGCGATCATATGGGTTAATCGTACTGTAAACAAATTATAAAACCATTAAATCCCATTTGCCTATTTCTTTATCGCCCATTTTTCGATAGATCTTCCCTACCGCAGGATTATCATAAAAC
>WTAK01000088.1 GCA_013139625.1 Candidatus Delongbacteria bacterium
GATATATTCTACGCTTGAAAAATACAAAAAATCACTAGATTGTTACAAAGAATATCTGAAGATACACGATGAAATCTTAAATACTCAAAAGCAAAATGAAATATTTAATATTTATCTGAAATATGAGAACGAAAAACAAGAAAAAGAAAATGAAATTTACAAATTGAAAAATATTCAGCTTGTTCATGCAAATAAAAAATTAAAGGAATCTAGAAAAGAATTACAGAAGATAAATGCATCAAAGGATAAATTTTTTAATATACTTGCTCATGATCTAAAAAATCCGTTCTCGATATTATATACTACTTCAGAAATTCTATCAAGCTACTATAAGGAGCTGTCAGAGAAAAAAAGAACTGAATATATTAATACTATCCAATTATCAGCAAAGCACATATTAAAACTTATAGAAAATTTACTAGAATGGTCAAGAAGTCAAAATGGACACAAACAATTTCACCCTGTTGATTTCAATTTAGATGAAGTTATAGATACTTGTTCATCATTGCTAAAGCCAAGTAGCGATATGAAAGATATCCGTATAGATATTAAGATAAAAAAGAACATTCGATTATATGCTGATAAAAATATGGTAAAAACAATCCTGCGTAATTTATTTACCAATGCCATAAAGTTTACGAATAAAGGTGGAAAGGTCTCGATCAGTGCTATTCAAAATGCGAATGAAACAATTATATCAGTACAGGACAATGGGGTAGGGATAAAGAAAAAGGATCAAAACAAATTATTTTCAATCGATAAACATTTTGTTACTATTGGAACTTCAAACGAAAAAGGTACCGGAATTGGTTTATTACTTTGCGATGAGTTTATTAAAAAACACAATGGTACGATCTGGATTGAAAGTAAGATCGGTAAAGGAAGTAAATTTGTTTTTTCAATTCCATCAAAATTTTAATTATTCTTCATTTTCTTCCGGCTCTTGCGTAAAACTATCGAACTCTTTATTTCCTTTTATAGCATCAAGAGTTTTTGTTGATCCTTCTTCATGAATTCTTTTCTGTTTCTCAAAAAAACCAAGATTAAATGAAGTCAAAATATTTCTAATTCTATCTAAAATTTCTTCACTTTTACTTCCGATAATACCATAAGTTAGTTGGTAAGAATAAGGCTTTATTAACGTTGGATATTTATCTTTTATTGATTGTATCCATGGAATTGTATACAAGAATGAAAAAATTACAGAATATAGTATTATAGTCTTGAAAATACTAAAAATATAAGTCAATAATGTGCCTGTTTTCTTTGGTATCTTACTACCAAAGTCAACAATTCTTTTTCCTAAAAGCACACTATATAAATAGAGTACAAGCAATAGCACTATTGTATAAGAAGCAAAGATAGTGATATCTTCGGAAGTTGTAATAAAGCTCTGAAGTATGCCGTTAAGCAATTCGTAAAATGCTCCAGCAAGTCTTACTGACACTAAGAAACCTATTGCAAAATTCAGATCATCAGTACATCCCTTTTCACTTGCCTTCTTAAAAGACATATAAAGCAAAATAATTAATATAGCATCAAAAATCATAATTTATTCCTGCACTAATTTTTATGTAAGTTGTATAAGTTATTAAAAATATACCTTAAGGTAAGCTGAATGTCAATAGTTAATCAAAACTATATATTATTCTTTTTCCAGTATAAATGTAGCAGGTCTTATTTCTTTTGTGCTATAATTTTCATTTAATGACCCATTAATATTATTATGTATGCTTTACTTTGGATAAACATCAGTTTATCTTTATTTAAAATATAAAAAAGTGAGAATAAAATGGAAAGAAAAATTATTGATCCTAAGGAATTTATTTCAAGTTCAAGTGGGTTATGGTCTAAGCAGTGGTTGTTACTAACTTCAGGTGATTTTAAAAGTAATAAGTATAACACAATGACAGTGGGATGGGGAAGTATAGGTACAATGTGGAATAAACCTTTTGCTCAAGTTGTTGTTAGACCAACTAGGTTTACTTATGAGTTCATGGAGAAATATGATACATTTACACTTACGGCTTTTCCTGAAAAATTCAAAGATCAATTGAAATACCTTGGCGTAGTTAGTGGTAGGGATGAGGATAAAATATTGAAATCAGGACTTACGGTAATTGAATCTGAGAAAGTATCTGCACCGGGATTTGAAGAGGCTGAATTGATTATTGAGTGTAAAAAAATATATTGGGATGATCTTAAATCGGATAATTTTATTGATGATTCGATTGAAGGTAGTTACCCTGAAAAAGATTACCATAGAATATATTTCGGTGAGATACTATCAATTAATGGAACAGAAAACTACAAATGATTTTAAAAAATAACAAAGAAATAATTGTCCCTGATCTATTTCAAGAATTCATCAGTGATTCTTCATCCTTCAAGATTTGTAATAATAACGATATTCAAAATCTAAATAAAATATCTAAAGATATAAAAAATGGAAAATTCATTGTTATTGAAAAAGCCAGTTTTTCAAATATCTCAAAATTGTATGATTTCGTAAATAAAAAAATAGATGAATTTATTCCACATGAGCTTATAGCCAGTCTGAGATCTAAAAGTAATACCCGTAGCAAAAAATTTATTTATGAAAAGAAAAAGAAAAACATCTTAGATCAAATATTAATTCTAGGCGTAAATAATAATATTACAACCTTTGATGATAAAGATAAAATTCAAAATTTAATTTATTTCTGTGGTTCTTCATTTAAATATTCTGATGAAAGCTTTTTACTACCATTTAGATTTTATAATAATCTTGTGAAAAAACTTAATGAAAGTATTTATGTCAAAGTAGCAGAGGCTGAATTTAGGACAGGGATAAATGTTTTACTTCCTAAATCTCAAGAGACATATCAGCTTTTTAAAAGGTCGATAGAAGAGCAGCAGTTAAAGTCTGATCTTGAGATACTTGATATGGGTTGTGGTTCCGGAGTGATATCATATATCTTAAACAATCAAATTGAGAATAGTAACATCTGTTTTACTGATATACTGCCAGAATCTATTGCTTCTACTTTACTAAATTTGGAAATATCAAAAACTTCAACTAATAAATTAATTGCGATGAATCCTGGATCTCTGTACGAGAATATTGATCTCAAATTTGATCTTATTGTTTTTAATCCTCCATGGATAGATGCAAGATCATCCAATAGAAGTGAATTAGCATTGAACGACAAAGATCAATCTACGGTGAAAGAATTCTTATCAAAATCCAAAGAGCACTTGAATCCTAGTGGTAAAATATTGCTTGGATTTTCTGACAATAGCGGAGATAAGGCAGTTGAGTTATTTGAGAAAAACATAGCAGATAATAACTATAAAATATTAAATATTTTCTCAGACAAGATACAATCATATCAATCCGGAAGAAAATGGATGAAGATATTCGTATATGTACTTCAACATTAATAACCGCAGGTTTCAACCTGTGGAAAAACAAATAAGGAGCTGAGCATGAACAAAAAAAAGGTACTTGAAATCCTGACAAAAGAGAAAGTTGAATTTTTAAGACTTCAATTTATAGATATTCTAGGAATTCAGAAAAATGTTGAAGTTCCTAAAAGTCAATTCAAAAAGGCTCTAGATGGAGAAATAATGTTTGATGGTTCTTCTATTGATGGTTTTACAAGGATAGAAGAATCTGATATGATATTAAAACCTGATATGGATTCTTTCTTGATTTTTCCATGGGGCGAAGATAGAAATAAAACAGCAAGAATTCTTTGTGATGTATATACTACTGATGGTAAACCTTTTGAAGGATGTCCAAGGTACGCATTGAAGAAGGTGGTTAAAGAAGCTAAAGATATGGGATTTGATATGTTTGTAGGTCCTGAACCGGAATTTTTCTTATTTAACTTAGATGAAAAAGGTGATGCTATACTTGATGTACATGATAATGCCGGCTATTTTGATCTTGCACCTTTGGATAAAGGAGATGACGTAAGAAAAGAGATCGTTATTTTATTACAAAATCTTGGATTTGAAATTGAAGCTTCTCATCATGAAGTTGCAGCAGGACAGCATGAGATAGATTTTAAGTATGATTGTGCTGTTAAAACTGCTGATAATATAACAGCTTTTACTTTTATTGTAAGAAAAGTTGCAAAGCAATTCGGTCTTTTAGCAACATTTTTACCAAAACCTGTTTTCGGGATAAATGGTTCCGGTATGCACTTAAATCAATCATTGTTCAAGAATGGTAAAAATGCTTTTTACGATCCAAAGAAAAAATATCAATTAAGCCAAACAGCTTTGTACTATATCGGCGGGCTATTAAAGC
>WTAK01000030.1 GCA_013139625.1 Candidatus Delongbacteria bacterium
TACCTAAATTTTCCACTTCAGTGTTTTGTGCATATCCAAAGAGTCCTGACATTGAATTAGGTTCTGTTTTAGGTATTTTATTTATATACAAATTATCGATTACATGACCTTGTCCGTCATATGTTCCATCAAAAATACCCACAAAAGACTCGCTACTGAAATTTCCAATTGGTTTCCATCCCATTGGTTCGTCAACAGTAAGAGAATCTTCATCATGATCTCCCACAAACCAAGTAGATGTTTCAGATGCATCAATATCAGCTGTTTGGATATAATTACTATGAAAATTTAATGTATCGGCAGATATCCAATATAGATTTTCAAGATTTGCGATCTGATATGGATTACCTTCAGTTCCATCTCCAACCGATGGAGGAGTAGCGATTTGTGCGTAAATTGGTAGTAAAATACCAATGATCACGATTAATATAATATGTTTCTTCATGACGATCTCCTACAATTTAAGGTTTTACTTTATCAATAACATCTTATTTATATGCCAATTATAGTTCCATAATGATCTCCAACAAACCAAGTAGATGTTTCCCAAGCATCAATGTTGGTTGTTTAGATATAGTGACTGTAATAATTTGTTGTATAATGCGACTATTATTAAGATATGTTTTTTCATAAAATGCTCCTTATTAATATTGAAAGAATTAATTGACAAAACAGAGAACTGCTTTGCGGATAAATATTTTTTGGGGATATGGTGTTACACTATGTAGCTAAGATAATAAAAGTAATTGGTCAAAACAAGAGAAAAATAATTTATTTTTGAGATTTATTAAAAAAACAACGAATGTATAGCTTCGATTTCTGCTTGACCGAGAGGTTGTTTTAAATAAATAGAAAATTTAAGATCTGATAGCTCGGTAGCTACAATATCACTATTTTTAGCAATTGTGTCATACATTTTGTTAAGAAGTTCACTGTCTGTTTTGATTCCGTTTCCTATGATAGTCAAAGAATAACATGGTTCACTACCATTCTGTTTGTTTTCAGTGATCTTTATTTGCTTATTTTCATAGGATTGAAGTAGTTTTATCTTAGAAAAATCAGTAGAAAAAAGTGATTTACTTTCAAAAATTTCATAAGATAATTTATCATTATAGGTCAATGCAGTGTATTTATTTTTATTCAAAATATCATTAGAAACGATAGTTCCAATGTATCCGGTAGTGCTATGACCTGTTGAGATCTTTATATTCAATCTTTTTGCGTATTCAATAGCAGAATCTTTTAAGATTTTCGCTCCTGCGGAAGAAATCTCCAACATAGTGTCATAGTTAAGTTCTTGAATAAGTTTTGCATCCGGAACAAGCTTAGGATCGGTTGTGTGAACACCATCAACATCACTGTATATTTCACAATGATCAGCATTTAAAGCTGCTGTGACTGCAACTGCTGTTGTATCCGACCCACCTCGACCAAGTGTTGTAATTTCTTTGTTAGTACTTACACCTTGAAATCCTGCTATAATAGGAATGTGATTTTCTTCGATAGATTGTTTTAAGCGATCACCTTTGATCTCTAAGATACGGGCATTTTGATGGTTGCAGTCAGTTATAAGCCCTATCTGCGATCCTGTGAATGATTGAGCTAACCCGGGTTTTATCGAATTTATTGCAATACTCATCAGGGATATTGATTCCCTTTCACCGATAGAAACAAGCATATCCAATTCTCTGTGATCAGGATTATCATCGAGATCGAATGCTTTGGATCTAAGCCTGTTGGTTGTATCACCTGTCGCAGAAACTACGATAACCAACCTGTCGCCGGAATCATATCTTTCGACGATCCTTTCTGCAATAGCTTTGATCTTTTCAGGAGAAGCTAAGCTACTACCGCCATATTTTTGTACTATTAAAGCCATGTTTTCCTTATAATTTGATGATGTACAGACGTAGTACTACTACGTCTCTATTGCCAATCAAGGATCACTTTACCACAATTACCAGATTCCATGATATCAAAACCTTTCTGGAAATCATCAACTTTGAAATGATGCGTTATTATCGGAGAAAGGTCAAGTCCTGCGATCAACATTTGCTCCATTTTATACCAAGTTTCGAACATTTCTCTGCCATAGATACCTTTTAAGGTCAAAGCCTTGAAAATAATATCACTCCAAGCAACTTTTGTATCGGAAGGTAAAATACCTAATAATGATATTTTAGAGCCATTATACATATGTGCGATCATATCATTAAATGCATGAGGAGAACCCGACATTTCAAGCCCAACATCAAATCCGACCATACCAAGATCATCCATTACATCTTTTATCTTAGTATTCATTGGATTTATTGCACGGGTGGCACCCATTTTCTTAGCTATTTCAAGTCGATATTCACTGATATCAGTAACAACAATGTGCCTTGCACCTGCAAATCTTGCGATTGCAACCGCCATACTACCGATAAGACCTGCTCCTGTAATAAGCACATCTTCACCTACTAATGGGAATGATAAAGCCGTATGTGTAGCATTTCCAAATGGATCCATTATTGCAAGATAATCATCAGAGATACTAGAATCTACTTTCATTACATTTTCAGCAGGAACTTTAACATACTCGGCGAAACAACCATTTATATTTACTCCGATGCCAACAGTGTTTTCACAGACATGTTTTTTACCTCTACGGCAATTTCTACAATGACCACAGGCAATGTGACCTTCACCGGTAACCCTTTCACCGATCTCAAAATTCTTTACACCTGCTCCCATTTCTGCAATAATGCCAACATATTCATGACCGATAGTCATAGGCACAGGAATAGTATTTTGCGACCACTCATCCCACTTATATATATGAAGGTCAGTTCCGCAAATAGCGGTCTTTTTTATTTTAATAAGAACATCATTTATACCTATTGTCGGAACATCAACTTCTTCCATCCACAAACCTTTTTCAGGTTTTGATTTTACAAGTGCTTTCATTTTTGCCATTTCTTCCTCTATGAGAATGTTTTAAATATCTTTTCGAAAAATAAATACATCTTTAGATAAAATCAATTTAATATTTATTCGTTTTATGTTTTATTAATTCATAATATGTTTTTATAATCCGTTTTAGGAACGCATTCCTGCGTTCCCTACGGATGTGACAATATCAAACCATTATTTCAACCATCCTTCATTTTAATTTTTTTTCATAAAAATAGCAAAGGGTCACTATTTGACACTTTGCTATCGTTATATTGATATGTAAACAGCAAAATAGGCATAGGATTAATTATGAAAGATCGCAAACCCAATAGATTGAAATCGTATGATTACAATAGGCGGGGATATTATTATGTAACAATATGCACACAGGACAAAGCGAAATCTTTTGGTAAAATCATAAATGAAAAAATGGAATTATCAAAAATTGGAAATATTGCAAATAAAATATGGTTTACAATCCCAGAATATCATAAAAACATCAAATTAGACACATTTATAATCATGCCAGATCATATTCATTGTATTATAATTTTGGAAAATTCCGCTATTAAAACCAATCGTTCAAAAATGATATTATCTAAAACGATACATGCGTTCAAATCTGCAATAACCCGGGATATACGTGAAAATTTAAATAATAATTATTTTGCGTGGGAAAAATCTTTTTATGATCACATTATTCGTGATGATATGATTTTAAATAGAATAAGAAAATACATATTGGACAATCCATCAAATTGGAATGATTAATTATTTTGTAGGGAACGCAGGAATGCGTTCCTAACAATTTAAAAACCAATGCGATTAATAAAAATTATTAAAAAAGAAAAATATAGGAGGAAAATATGTTAGCAAAGATTAAATCAGCAGCAGTTTTAGGTCTTGATGCATTCGAGATCGAAGTCGAAACACATCTTGAAAAAGGATTACCGGGGCTTTCATTGGTTGGATTACCTGACGCTGCGGTAAAAGAAAGTAAAGACAGGATTAATGCGGCAATAAAAAATTCGAACTATGAATTTCCTCTGAAGAGGATAATCATCAACTTGGCTCCGGCTGACATTAAGAAAGAGGGGTCTTCCTATGATCTACCAATAGCTATTGCCATACTAACGGCTTCAGGTCAGATAGATGGTGATAAAATGAATGATTACATATTTCTCGGAGAGTTGGCATTGGATGGTACTTTGAGACCGATAAAAGGTGCGCTTCCGATAGCAATACTTGGAGAGATCAAGAATTACAAAGGGATAATTCTTCCGAAAGAAAATGCATTCGAGGCAGCAGTGATAGAAGGAGTTGATGTTTTACCTGTAGAGAATTTAAAGCAAGTAGTTGATTTTATCAATGGAGATGAAGAAATAGAGCCCCTCAAGATCAATATTGAAGATTTGTTCGAAGAATTCAACAAATGGGATATTGATTTCCACGAAGTGAAAGGTCAATATCATGTAAAAAGAGCCTTGGAAATAGCCGCGGCGGGTGGTCATAACCTCATTATGATAGGCCCTCCCGGAAGTGGAAAGTCGATGCTCTCAAAAAGATTTGCAACAATATTACCAAATATGACTTTACCGGAAGCTCTTGAGACGACTAAAATATACTCTGTTGCAGGATTATTACCACACAATAAAGCACTAATGGCGACCAGGCCATTCAGATCACCACATCACTCCATTTCAGATGCAGCTTTGGTTGGCGGAGGTCGAATTCCTAAGCCCGGCGAGATAAGTTTAGCACATCATGGCGTATTATTCCTAGATGAATTACCGGAATTCAAGAAAAATGTACTTGAGGTTATGAGGCAACCACTTGAGGATAGGGAAGTAACCATAGCAAGAGCAGCTTCAACACTGAAATTTCCTGCGAATTTTGTAATGGTCGCAGCAATGAACCCTTGCCCCTGTGGATATTACGGAGATCCGACTAGAGATTGTACTTGCGGTGAAACTAAAATAAAGAGCTATCTAAGCAAGATCTCAGGACCATTGTTAGATAGAATAGATATTCACATAGAAGTTCCGGCTGTGAAATATGAAGACTTGGCACAGAAAGAAGACGGAGAAAAAAGTGAAGATATCAGAAAAAGAGTAATAAAGTCTAGAGAAGTTCAACTGAAAAGATATTCAGAGGTTGATATATTTTCAAATGCTTCAATGAATCAAAAACATATCAAAAAACATTGCCAACTTGATACCGCATCAGAGAAAATACTGAAAAGAGCAATTGAATCCTTATCATTATCAGCCAGAGCTTACAACCGAATACTCAAAGTTTCCAGAACTATTGCAGATCTTGATGGAAAGCAGAATATTGAAATATCTCATATCAGTGAAGCTATCCAATACCGTAGCTTAGATCGTAAGTATGTATAGAAGTAGGGGCGACCTCCTACGGTCGCCCACATCGTATTAAGTATATTTAAGTGTGGAATATATATACATATTCTATTATATTAGACATAATTGATTTAATTAGTCAAAGTATAGGAGATGAATATGAAAAGTTTTAGAATGAATGATGGGTTTTTCTTAGTACTGCTACTATTGCTATCCATTGCGTTTTTAAAATTGATCGGAATATTTATTATTGATATTTTTTTGGCTGTTGTACTGTATATAATATTCAGAAAGCCTTTTACGTATTTTGTAAAGAAAACCAAGAGCAGAAAAAAAGCCTCTTTTATAACTGTTATAATAGTTTTCCTTGTTGTTGCGATCCCTTTATTTTTCGTTGGGACTATGGTTTCTATTGAAGCAACAGATAGCTATCAGAGATTAAAGGCTAATCTTCCGGAATACCAGAAAATGCTTTCAGTTGAATCGGTAAAAGAATATGCATTAAAAGTACCATTTGTTGGAGAAAAACTAGCTGAACAGGTTAAAGTAATAGATTTTGAGCAAATTAAAGAGATGAGTTCAAAAACCATCATGTCAGTCAGTACGTATATCTTTAAATTAATTCAGGCGGTATTTTTTAATATCACTTCATTGCTTATGCATTTATTAATTATACCATTTTTATTGTTCTATTTATTTTATGATGGAAAAAAATTAGTTTTAAAGATCCATAGTGTTTCTCCATTCGATAGGAATGATGAAAAGAAAGGGATGAATGAATTAGTTAAAATCACAGACACGATAGTAATCTATACGTTCTTAATAGGAGTGGCAGAAGGAATTTACGGTGCTGCACTGCTTTCCATCGTAGGTGTAGGTTCGCCTTTTTTCTGGGGGATTTTAATGGTCATACTATCCATGATACCAATTGTTGGAGCAAATACAATTATGATTCCTGCAGCAGCAATTCAGTTCGCTATGGGAAATTATGGGAATGGTTCAATATTGCTATTCCTGGGAGCTGGACTGATCATTATCAATCAAAATATTATCAAACCTAAGATTACAGGCGATAGAACGGGGTTGCATCCGGTACTAATGTTCATTTCAAGCTTGGGTGGGATTGCATGGCTTGGTATAGTTGGTTTCCTTGTAGGAC
>WTAK01000262.1 GCA_013139625.1 Candidatus Delongbacteria bacterium
ATTATAGTCACCCATTAACAATATTGGCGATCCTGAATTTTTTATATCAGGTGAAATTGTCTTTTTCCAGTCATCATTCACTGATCTAGCTGAAACACATACTACCGGAGGTACTTCTATGAAAACATCCTTTGATTTATAAGTTGATGAAAGTGAATCCTTACCTGAAATAATCGGTGTTTTGAAGAATTTACATGCATCTGTAAGTGCCATTGCCGATCTGTAAAGATCCGAAAGATTCGTCTCTGTCGGCTTTGGCCATATATGATTTTCTATCATGAATGTTCTGTCAGGGTCACCACCCAATGCAATTACATTGCTCATTGCTTCATAGTAAGCCCATAATGAGCCTGTGTAGGTGTCGATTCTGTTGAGAACTGGATTTAATCCATGACCTAAGATCAATGCTGCATCAGAATTCGGAAGAGGTTTCATTACAGCTCCACCTGTTGGACCGTCGTTGTTCTTGCCACATAAAGGACCTTCTACACAAGTACCCTGAACACCATGATCATATTGTCTGATAACAGGTTCTTTTGAAGCAATATTCAAATGAGAGATAATATCTTTAGTCGCTGCTTCATAATCTATCTCTTCTTCGTAGAATTCCGCATCCTTTAAGCCTTCCTTTTTATAAGAAGTTGCAGTGATCGTTTCCATTGGTTGACCATCATGAAGGAATTCCATGTCAATGTCACATACCAGGTCACCATTATCATAAATTGTTAATCTTTTTGTGTCTGTTGCAGTTCCAAGAACAAAATAATCGACATTATACTTTTTACAAACTTTATCAATTTTACTCAAATGTTCTTTTGGAATGGTTGCGACCATTCTTTCCTGAGATTCAGAGATCCATTTTTCAAAAGATGAAAGTCCCGGATATTTTAAAGGAATATTTTCCAAATGAACTTCTGCTCCGGTCAATTCTCCCATTTCTCCAACTGCTGATGAGTAACCACCGGCACCACAATCAGTTAAAGCTGTAAATATATCCATATCTCTGAGTTCAATAAGACAATCGAAAGTTCTTTTTTCTTCAATTGCATTACCGATCTGAACCGCACCACTATTCAACTGAGATGTTTTATCTGTCATTTCTGCTGATGAGAAAGTTGCTCCGTGAATACCATCTTGCCCGGTTTTTCCACCGAAAGAGATAAATAGATCCCCTTTTTTACACTGACCTTTCTTTGCATATTTCAAAGGAACTATACCATCTGCACCAACAATAACAGTAGGTTTCGGTCCAAAATCTTTGTGAAAGTGAAATGATCCGTTGTTAGTTGGAATTCCCATTCTATTACCATAATCTCTAACACCTTCGATCACACCTGTAAGAATTCTTCTCGGGTGTAAACATCCTGGTAAAACATCTTTTATATCCATGTCAGGATCACCAAGGCAGAAAATATTTATAGATGAAATATTCTTTGCTCCCTTTCCTGTTCCTGCAATATCTCTGATGACTCCACCGGTACCTGTCATTGCTCCACCGTATGGGTCTAATCCTGAAGGAGAGTTGTGAGTTTCAGCTTTGATACAGATCCCGTATTCAACACCGTCTGCTTCTGTAAATCTGAAAACTCCTGAATTATCTTCGAATTTTGAAATAACATCAGGGTGATTTATTTCTTTCTCAGCATCTCTTACAAGACCGATTATTGATCTTCTTTCTTCACCGTCAAAGATAACTTTTGCTTTAAATGTCTTATGTCCACAATGTTCTGACCAAGTTTGAGCTAAAGTTTCAAGCTCTACATCAAATGCATCTCTATCTAAATTTTTATAATAATCCTGAATTGTCTTCATTTCTTTCAGAGTTAAAAAAAGTTTGTAATCTGAAAGGTCCATTAATTCTTCATCATTCATTGTTCTGATCGGGATCACTGCTGTTTTTTCTGAATTGATATGCACTAAAAGATCCTTCGGAGGTTCTCTTAATTCCATCTGGATCTGAGAATTCATCAATATTCTGTTCTTTATAGTTGATAACTCAATATCTGAGAGTTCATCTTTGAAACAATATGTAAATGAAACTGCAGTTGCTTGTAAGTCATACCCCGAATCAACTAAATTGTCGTGAACTGTCTCTGTTTCAGGATTCATAACACCCGGTTGAAAAGCGATCTCCATCTTCTTAGTATATTCTTCATAGAAATTACCATTAACCACATATTCTTCCGTAATAGGGCAAGCAAGAATGTTTTTTGCAATATCTGTCGCTTCAGATTCTGATAACCCCTGAACATAAAAATTCTTAATAATTTTCAGATGGTGAATATCTGTATGAAGAAATTCTTTTATTTGATGCTTTACATGTTTTTCTTTTGGATCGCCAACCTTGGAAATTACCGATATTTTTTGAATTTGAGCAGGCATGATAACCTCTAGAATTTATACTAAATATTCATTAATTTACTACACGGGAGAATATAACTATTTGAGGATATATTTGCAAGACGAAACAAAAAAATCCTTATATAATGTATTGACACGGCATAATAAATGCTTTATCTTTTTTCCTCAAGCACTAAATCCCTTATGTAATAAGGCTTTTTTTGTTTTGGAGCTGTAATTGAAAATTTAAAATCAAGAGAA
>WTAK01000139.1 GCA_013139625.1 Candidatus Delongbacteria bacterium
TTTTTTTTCTCCATCATCACTCATAGCAAAAACAGATGTTAATAATGTAAAAATTATTGCTAAGATTAATACTTTTTTGTTTTTCATTTGTTACTCCGTTTTATTTTTTATAATTCAGATTTAAAACTTTGTCACATTCATAAAAGACTTCCTCCTTTTGTATTTAAAGGTGTCTTCTATATGTAGATAAAACAAAGGACACCGTTACTCTTAAATATCTACACCATAAGGTTTACCACAACCCAGCAGAAAAGATATAAAGAGGCGGTGCCCTATTTAATTTATAGAACACTCGCTTCTTCTCTTGTCTTTCTGCTTTTAAATGTGGTAATTTAATGATGAAGACAAGATAATTAAAGCTATTAACTATCTTAGTATGTTAAAGATTCTCTTTTCTTTCTAGGTTTTACCTCTCTATTTTAGTTTATTCTCGTGATAGTAACAAACTATCTAATTATTTCTTTAATGTCAAGTTGTTTTGTTTTCTAGTCAAAACTACATCATAACAATATAAACAATAATGCACCATCATTCAAGGACGAGAAGTGAGAACACATTTTGAGAACATATTCTGACAATTATCAATACGAAACTGTTTTAACAATACCATATAGAAGACTATCGTTGGTGCCACTCAGTTTTGATTAAACCGTCAGTATTCTTTACAGATCCTTTTGATTCATAGTCTTTTCTTTCGGGTTAAATAGGCTTGTATAACATCTTTACATTTTAGCGTTGTTTTAAGTTGCAATTGGTCTATAACGGATATGGCAAAAAGCTGTGGTGATAAGCTAAGTCGACACTCCAAGTAACCATTGATATTTTGCCAATGTTAGCCCTTGTTCATTTTTCTTTATCTTAAGAGTCAGTTCTTCAATCCCTATGTGTCAATTTATCTTTCAATTTGTTTAATGTAAAGATTATAATTAATGATTTTATGGTGGATGAATTAGAAGAAAACCCAAGGCAGTACAAGCAAAAACACTTTTGGCAATTGAGTCCGAAAGTAATTAAAAACGGGTAAAATAAGTATTTAAATTGCAATGTTGAATAATTAGAGTTGACAAAACAAAAGAGTTGTGTTATTTTACTAAAGTTTTGATTTGCTGGTGATATTGCCAGAGGTACTTAGAAAATATTACGATATTGAAATTTAATATAATAGGACAAACCTATGAAAGCACGAATAACAATATTCATCACACTAGTAGCATCATTTATTTTACTTGCCCGAGCAGATATGATCACCTGGGAAAATGATTATGCTCTAGAGTTTGGGGATGGAATTAATAGTATCGAACCAACAAGTGATGGTGGTTATATCGCAGGTGGTTGGTATTATCAGCAATTAAGCATAGATGTTTATCAAATTCATGCCAGGCTTATAAAAATAGATTCTTATGGAAATATGGAATGGGAAAGAGCTTTTATGTTAGCCGATATTGCCATGTCTGGAATAAAATCTATTATAGAAAACTCTGATGGTGATTTTATAGCTACAGGTTTTTCTGAAGTAGCAGGCAGGAGTGATGCTGTGATGGTTTTGAAGTATGATAAAGATGGAAATTTTATTTGGAGTAAATTTTACGGTAATTTAAATAATACGCAAGGTAATGTAATCAAGGAAACTGAAGATAAAGGATATATAATTGCAGGGAGAGAGGCAATTAATGATTCAATTAATGCTGCTTCGATAATAAGGTTAGATTCAAATTGTGATTCGTTATGGACTGTTACAAATAATATTGGAATTAATTCAGAATACAGATCTTTAATGATTGATCAGAATGACTTTGTTGCAGTTGGATATTCTCAAGATGAAACATATGACTATGATGGACTTGTAATGAAAGTTGATTCATTAGGTAGTAAGGTTTGGGAAAAATATAATGAAATATCATTAGGAGCAAGTTGTATAGATTATGAGGGTAATTATATTTGTGCTTGGGGGTTTGGATTTTACAAATATAATCAATTTGGTGACACCTTGTATAGCAAAGAATTTGGCAGCGATTTGATAACCGGAATAAAATCACTAATGAAAGTTAATGATGGTAATTATATATGTGCTGGTCAAGTAGATACACCTGATGAATACGGTACCAATTATGATTGGTGTATCATTAAATTTGATCAGAATCTTGATACCCTATGGAAGCAGGTTTACGGGCATAAAACGAGAACATCTGATGACTATCTCTGGGGAGGTTGTAAACCCACTACGGATGGTGGTTATATAGCAGGTGGTAATATATACCACTATTCTTATGCAATGAAATTAGATGAAAATGGAACGGTTGGGATAATGGATAATGGACAATTGATAATTGACAATTATAGCCTTGAACAGAATTATCCTAACCCATTTAATAATCAGACGACGATTACTTATAAGTTACAGAATATGTGTGAAGTTGATGTTAGTATTTATAATTCCAATGGTCAGTTTGTTCAGAATTTGGTAAATAAGAGGCAAGCTAAAGGGAATTATGGAATTACATTTAATGGTAGTAAACTTAATAGTGGAGTTTATTATTACAGATTGAAGATTGATGTAGAAGTTAAAGATACAAAAAAGATGATTTATTTGAGATAACCACCGCAGGGGTTCAACATTTTGAACCCGAAGATTGCCACACATCGTACCGATGTTCGAAATGACAATTGATATGTAAAACAACGAATAGACAAGTGTAAATAACAGAAAAGAGGATGTAAAAGATGAAAACAGAAACAAAATACCGGTCGCAACCACCTTAATAAATACAGTTTTTACAACCGGCATCAATAAAGACATGTCGATTAAGACATTATCCCTATCACACAAATAGTAAGATAATACTTTTTTCGGCATGTCCCAAATTAATAAAATTTAACTAAGGAGACATGTCAAATGAGAAAGATTAGTCTAATTGTATTATTTTTACTTTGTGCAATATCCATTGCACAAATAATGAAGTTGGAAGATGCACCGCTTGCGGATGATGATCCGTTATACACATTCAGAAGAGAATTTCCTGTAAAAGGAAATGTTGAACTCCCAATTGTATTTGCCACTTTTGAAGGTGATGAAAGTGTTAAAATGTTTTTCGATGATGAACAAACCGGAAATGTATTGTATCCTTCAATGTTTAAAATGCCAGATGGTCAGACAATCGAAGAGTATATAGCGGTAAATGGAACATATGATTTTAAAGAATATTTGAAAGCTGCAGTTCAAGATTATTATAATGAAGTAACTAAAGGAGAGCTACAGGTTGATGTAGTATTTTATGATAATCCTGCAAGACCTGCTGATGGTTTGTGGGTTTTACAGCCTGCAAGTGTTTATAATGCAGATTATGATCCTAGTTATCCTTCAGGTCTTTTAATAGATGTAACGAATGATCTTTACAACTTGGTTATTGAAGAGTATCCTGATTTAGCGGGTGTTGAGGATATCAATTATCTGTATCCGAATGGATTATTGACAAGCCCGTATAGTGGATTAGCAGGAGGTCAACGATTTAGTTGGAAAGATGCAGGTGGTCACGATGTAAGTGCAGACCTTTACAGAACCATTACATTTTTCGAAGATAACTTCAACCAGTCAGTACTTATCTTGGTTCACGAAATCGCACACAATTTAATGTTATTTGGAGACAGAGGTCTTGATGGCACATATTACGGTGGTAGTATAGATGATGAATTCATGGGATTGACAAAAGGAACTGCACCGCCATACGATCCAATGTTCCATAATGGTATGATGGGTGCTCCCAATAGTCTTTACGGTCTGTATCCTATGCACACATGGGATCTAATACATCAAACCTATCTTGATTCAACTGATTTTGCAATCTTGAATGAAGAAGATCATGATTTGTATTTCACGCATAATAAATTAGAACAACGAATATATGATGTAAGAGGTATTCTTGATCCCGCAGACCATTCAGAAGGTATTAGAAGTGGTATAATAATACCAATCAATACTGACTTTATGGAACCTGACGATTATAATCTGAGAAGATATTACCGACAAGTAGAATCTCAGAATTTTCTTATTGAATTAAGAAGCGGAACTGATTTTGATAATATTGGAGGTATCGGGCATGATGATGAAAGTAAAGGTGTGCTAATATCCCATATGATTAATTGCTACAGAACGGAATTTGATCCTTTAAACGGAACAACACCGATTAAGCAATATACAAGTTACAGTAGTATAATGGATATTGAGGCAGCAACTCCTTACCCTATTTACGATGAGTATGGAGATTTATATAGGGATCCAGCATTATGTTATGATAACCCCATAATTAATGGAACTTATTATGATGGAAAAGATGTAAATGATTGGATGGACGATGTTGTGTCTAGTCATTATGATTGTGAAGGTGGTGAAACTGCATATGCAGGTGCTCCACTACATGCAAGTTTACCATCTGATTTTTTTAACGATACTAATCTTAATAAATTTACACCTTCGACAAGACCAAGCTCTAACTCTTACAAACAAGTAAATCTACATCTTGGTGTTTACATTGACAAAATTGAAGGTGATTATGCCGATATTACCGTTTATAAAAATTATTGGTCAAATCCATTGGCTAACACTTACTTAGATCCTGCATTAAAAACTCAGCTTTATACATTTGAAGGTTATGGTTATTTTGGTGAGAAATTCAGCGTAGAAGAAGAAGTTACTTTAGAACTGTATACAGGTGCAAAGTATACTTTAGTCCCTGAGACTGACATGCATATCAAACAAAATAGTCAATTGAAAGTAACTTACGGATCGCAACTTGTTTTTGATGAGAATGCAAAATTAACATTAGAAGAAAATTCTTCAATAGATATTATGCAAGATGTAGTGATTGATGCATATCAAAATGATCTTCACGAAATGTCATATTTTTATCTTGAAAATGGTTCAATTATGAAAATGTTTGACGGTTCAAAGCTTAACGGTAATCTTGAAGTATATTGTGCCGGTACTGTTGAAGTTCAAGAAAACTCAATCGTACATCTTGATGATAAAGCTAAGCTATATGTACAAAACAATGGTAAATTGGCACTATTAACTGGATCAAAACTCATAGTACATGAAGGCTCAAATCTATCTTTAGAAGATGGATCAACAGTAGAAGTCTATGAAGGAGCTGAAATAATTATTGAAAAAGGCGGCCAATTATATACAAATGCAAACTTTATTGGTGGAACGAAAATAAATTATATATCACCGACAGGTACGTGGAAAGGTATTACTTCAGTTTATGACAATGTAATAGAACTAAGAAACACAGAGTTTAATGGAGCTGAAACATTATTATCTGCATTGTCTTCTAATGTGATAATTGAAAAATGTTTATTCAGAAATTGTAATAATGGTGTAAAGCTCGAAGGGTGTAATGATTACACTATGTATAATAATTCTTTTGAAGGAATCGGTTTAGGTAACGGAATTGAATTGGTTCAATCATCAGGTTTAATCCAAAGAAATTCAATCAGCAGCTACGAAAAAGGAATGCACATCACTTCTTCAAGTCCTGTTGTACAACTAAATGATGTAAAAAATAATCTTGCTAACGGTTTATACGTAGAAGGTTATAATTCACGACCTCAGTTAATAGCGCCCGAAGCTTATTTCCCACCATCAAATAACAATATTAAAAATAATGGTGATATTGCTTTGTATG
>WTAK01000441.1 GCA_013139625.1 Candidatus Delongbacteria bacterium
CATATTTATCATTGTCAAACTCTGGACGTCTTTCTTTATTTTCAATTCCATCAAGTTCTTCCGTTTCGTTAGGACACTTATCGGTCGTATCAAGAATGCCGTCTTGATCGTTATCAAATTCTGGACATCCATCAAGATCTTCGTAACCATCCATATCTTCAGGTTCATTTGGACATTTGTCATCTACGTCTAAGATACCATCTTTGTCGTTATCTGGATCCGGACATCCATCATCATCTTCAAAGCCATCAAGATCTTCTGGTATGTTAGGGCACTTATCCTTAAGATCAGGAATTCCATCCTTATCATTGTCAAGGTCTGGACATCCGTCTTCATCTTCAAATCCATCAAAATCTTCAGGAATTTTAGGACATTTATCTAATTTATCCGTAATCCCATCTTTGTCTGCGTCTAAAGATACAACTAGTCTAGTTGTAGAAAACCCAACAAATGCTTGCCACTTCGGAGATTCTTCATTCAAACCACCGAAACCACCATATGTTAAATAGTAGAATCTACCAAGTTCATGCCTTAATCCACCACCTAATCTCTGTGTAAAAAGGTTTCTATGTGTAAGGTTTAGTTCATATTCAGCATCATATTCAAAAAACAACTTTGTATATTTTGAAGTTCTCGAATCAAAACCAACTCCTAAAGTAAAAATATCAGGAAGGTCTGTGGAATATCTAAGAACATATCCAGTATTCAACATAAAATTAAATTTGTCATTTCCAATGGCTGTCAGAAGTTTTGCACCACCACTTATCTTGTTATTATATAACAGCTCATCACTAAAATTTCTATGATCGTAATAATATCCACCATTATTATCTATGTCTGAGAAATGCTTATCTAACTTATCATAAACCGGTAGATTAACGAAGAAATATGCTCCAAATTTGAGCAAACCTTTATTCTTGAAAGCATATTTGAAACCAAATTCATAGTTATTAATTTCAGCTAATGTAAATTTCAAGCTATCTGTTCCAATTGCTCTCGTATCGTAAGCAAAAGATAATTTTGTGCTGATATCTAATCTTTCCGTAAGACCGTAAGACAGTGCAAAATGTGAAGTAGTCTGAAAATAATCAGATAATGAAATTGATGATACAATATTGTCAGAGATAGTTGAACTTGTACCTAAAATTGAGTTCAAGCTTACAGATAGGAAACCATAACCATTAGTCGATGCGTCTAAAAGTTTTATATATCCTTTTTGTCCGTTGATAGAAACTTTTGGAAATGATAGTGACGATAAGATTAATATCAAAATAATTACTATCTTTTTGATTTTATATGATTTCATATTTTGTATCCATTTTCTTTCATATTATATAGTAGACTAAAACTAACCCTAGCTTAAGCTAAAGTCAAGATTAAAATTCTCTTATATTCGAATGTGGAATACAAGGAAAACTCACACCTATTTATTTATAAAATATATTAACTCTGATTCCAAAATTACTTGCACACCAAGTTTTTCTGCTTTTCTTAATTTAGATCCAGGATCTTTACCCACTAGAATATAGCTTGTATTTTTACTCGGTGTTGATACAACTTTTCCACCATAACTAATAATAATTTTCTTAACTTCTTCTCTTGAATGATTTTCTAGAGTTCCAGTAACTACAAAAGATTTATCCGAAATATGCTCATTAAATTTTAATTCATTTTCAATGAATTTGGTATTTAGATTGAAATTGGATAGTTTTTTAACTAGATCAATATTCTTTTCATTTGAGATAAAAAGTAAAATAGAATCCGCTATTTTCGTACCTATTCCGTCAATATTTCCCAGCTCAATAAGATCAGCTTTCATGAACATGTCCATATCTTTAAAATATTTTGCCAAGATCATTGATGCTTCTTTTCCAACATACCTAATACCCAAACCAAAAAGTAAATTTTCTAAGCTTTTCGACTTACTCTTTTCGATATTATTTAATAATTTTTTTGCAGATTTGTCTCCAAATCCTTCTAGTGAATTAATTTCACTTTCGATTATCGAATAAATCTCTGAGATATCAGTTATTATATCATTTGAAACAAGAAGCTGTACTATCTTTATGCCTAACCCGGAAATATCCATAGCTACTTTGCTTGCAAAATGCTCAATCTTCTTCTCAACCTGCGCCGGACATGAACTATTAATACATCTATAAATTGCTTCATCTTCAGGTTTGAATATTTTTTCGTTACATACCGGACAACATTCGATCATCTTAAATTCTTGAGAATTAGCCGGTCTTTTGGATTTTACAGCCGATATTACTTTAGGTATGATCTCTCCTGCTTTTTCTAAGACAACAGTATCACCTACCCTAAGATCCCTGCTTATTATTTCGTCTTCATTATGCAGTGTAGCTCTTTGAACAATTGTGCCAGATATTTCAACAGGTTCAAGTATTGCAACCGGAGTTATCGCGCCTGTTCTTCCTACTTGAAATTCAATATCTTTTAGAATTGTCTCTGCTTTTTCCGGGACAAATTTATATGCCATTTTCCACCTTGGAGATTTTGAGGTTTCTCCAAGTTTTCCGTGAAGAGAAGTATCATCAACTTTTATTACCATTCCATCAATTTCATAGCTAAGGTCATTTCTGTTTTTTTCCCAGTACTCACATTCTTTTATCGCTTGATCAATATTATTACATACTTTTAGATATTCCGGAGTTGGGAAATTATGTGTTCTCAAAAAAGAAATTTTATCTGAATGATATTTTTTTCCCTCTTTACTATCAAGATAGTAGACAATTAATTTCAAAGGTCGCTTTTTAACCTCTTCAACATCTAAAAGCTTCAAAGAACCTGACGCGGTATTTCTCG
>WTAK01000079.1 GCA_013139625.1 Candidatus Delongbacteria bacterium
TGATGAGAGCAGTGTTCATGATAAACTTGGTAAAAAATATACACCATCTCTATATGTTGAAAGAAATGGGTTAGGTGAGAGCTTTAACTTATTTTTAGAACAGAGTGAAAAAAATGTATTTGCGATAGTTGGAGCCTCTGGTTGTGGAAAAACAAATTCTATATTGCATCTCTTTAATAATTTAAACGATAATCCAGCATTGTTTTATTCCGGAACTCTATTGGGTAATTCTTTTTTTGAAGAATTACAGTTTGATTTCAACTTAGAATTTTCACAACAAGAAACTGAACTTACAATTATCAAAAAAATAAGTTCATTAGCAGAGCAACACAACAAACAATTCATATTTTTTATCGATGCAATAGATGAATGGATTGCCACTGATAAATCAAATCAATTAGATAAGATTATTAAAATTGCTTGGAGGTACAATATAAGATTGTGCATATCCTGTAAAGATTTATTATGGCCTTCTCTTCTTAAAAACAAGGATGTTTCAACCAATTTATCTGAACATTTATATAATGTATTTTCAATTGAAGATTTTAATGAAAATGAATTCAATGCAGCACTTATAAATTATTCAAGTGTTTTAAATGTTCCAATAACAACAGGCCAGTTTTCAAGAGATATGTATAATCCATTCTCTTTACGAATAGCATTTGAAGTATCCCATTCGAATAAAAATATCTCATTAAATGATAATTCGCTGAATTCTATATCGTTGTATTTGGATCAAAAATTAGTTAAATCTTCAGATGATGAATTATGTAAAAGATATCTGTATTCAATTGCGGAAGTTTTACTAGATAATAATACAATTCATGAAGATGAATTAAAAATTAGAGAATTCCTTCATTTAAATATAAATGATGAAATTCCAATTGATTTATTTTCAAATAGTCTTTTATATCGCAATAATATAGACAATCAAAATTATATTGGGTTTTATTTTTCAAAAATACGCGACTATATAATTTCAAATGAAATTCTTTTATTAAGTAATAAGAATCAGGAACAAAGAATTGAAACAATAACTAAATCATTGGATTCTTTTATTGGTGAAAATGCCGTGAATTTTTATTTAGGTAACTGTAATTCAGAGTATTTAACTGACACCATTAATGCACTAATAATTTTTGATAAAAAAAATAATACGACATTAACAATAAAATTAATTGCACAGCAAAATGAAAACTTATTTGCAAAAGTTGAAAATGAACAAATAGAATTGATATTTTATAGAATAAAAGAATTAATAAAAAGCAATACAACAGACTACTTAAATCATGAAGAAATTAATGTAGTTCTTGATAAACTTTTCAAATTCTCAAACATAGAATCTCATTTATTTGATTTGCTCTATTTAATTAATGAATACTCATGCAATTATAACGTTTATAATATTTGTAAGTTACTTGAGAAATATGACAGTGTTGAAGGAACAAACAAACTAGTTAAGCTAGTTCAAGATAAGAATATTGAAACAGAAATAAGAAGGTTTGCTCTAGATAGTTTGAATGAAAGAAATATTAATAGGGAGCAAGTATTTCTTTCTTTATTGAATGAATATATAGAAGATAAAAGTGGACCATTATTTTATGCAAAATATTGGTATCATTACGTTGAAAGTAATGAACTAAGGGATTTCATACTTGATAAATTTGATACTAAACCATGTGAACTTTTAGTTGAAATATTGTCTCACTCAAAAATTTATAATACAGGAGAATTGCTATTTTCCAGATTTTTAAAAAACAAATATTCAGACAATACAACATGGTGGTTATGTAGAACTATATGCTCCTTGAATTATAAGCCAGCTATTCAAAAATTTGTTGAAATAATTAATGAAAATCAGGAGAGTGAATTGAGTGGACACCTTCTTATAGGATTAGGAGAGATGAAGGCACAAGAGTTGAAACCTATTTTATATGATATAATTGAATCCTTACCTGAAAATTATAGAAATGAAATATGGCTTAGTCATGCATTTACTGGAATAATGGATGATGGTGATTATTTTAAATTATTAGAATTAGCAAATAAATCTCAGAATATCCCAACGATTCTATTTGCAGCAGTTACGTTATCAAATAGGAAAAATACATCATTCAATGAATTTATTTTAAAATGCGTTGTTAATAAAAATTTCTCCGAAAATAAACGCTATAGAATTTTTCAAGAATGGTCTGGGAACTTAGCATGTGATGAAAGTGTTAATGGAGTAAAAATAATTAAGAATATTGAATCGTCTAATAATATATTAACGTTTCCTGAGTTAGAGCAAATCTATTCTATTTTCGAAGGCAATACAGAGTTATCTACAATTGCATTATCAATTCTTTTGAATTTTGAGAATAATATAGATGTTTTGGAAAATACAATTATTTCTACATTACCAAACTTGCAATATCCAATTATCACTAGAAGAGTAACTTTCATAAACATTACAAACTTTAAAGAACTGAAGGTGAGACTAAATAATTGGTTAAAACTGAATTTGCAATTATCAAAGTGGGATAATAAAATATTTTTATTCAATTGTTTACAATTTACGGGTATGTTAGGTGATTTTAATCATGTTGAAGTAATCGAAAATAATAAAATGAATATCTATAATTGTTTTCCATCTATAATAGATGATGAGAAAATAAATAAAGAAAGATATTTAAACCATATTTTGCACACAATAAGGGTTTCAGATAATACGATTAGAACTCATTTGAATTTGTAAACATCGACGCATAACAATGTATAAAAATAATGGTCGCGGTAGTAGTAAATTCAAGTGTTGTAACCCGTTTCAACTTTGTTATATCGTGACAGTTTTAAAGTCCTTAATCGGTTGCTATTCTTAAACAAAACAACTGGATATCCAAATATGTTAAAACTCAGCACATATAAAGCTAATGAAATTGATGACTCCTTATGGATAGATTTTAATGCTTTTACGAATAAATTAAATTCTACAAATAAAGGTTTAGAAATATTCAAAGAAGAAATGATAGAATTTGCACGAATAAGAGAGAATTTTTCATTTTTTTTTATTACACAAGATGATCAGATCATTGCTGTAATTCATCTAAGAAAATGGGATCCAAACGAGCTTATGATCACAATTGATTCTGAATTAAAAAGCTGCTCAGAAGAATTAATAGAATTGATTAAAGATCTAGTTAAGAATTATGATAAAGAATTTTATGATCTTGTTGGAATTACATCGAATGATATCGAAAAGGATTATTTTATTAAAGTCGGTGCGAAGCTTATTAACGCAAATGAAGCTTATGTTCTTAAAAAAGAGAAGATCAATTTAGCGGAAATTGAAAATATTTGTGACTCAAAATCATATTTAAAGAAAGATCTTGATCTCTTGTTTTATGATACAGTAGAAGATGTTGTGCCTGATGAACATTTAAAAGCATGGCTAGAACTTTCTCATACTATCGCAGATGAAATTAGTTTAGAATATAGTAATGAACCAGCTGTAAAGCTAAGTCTAGATTATATTAAGAAATCTCACCTGAAGAAGAAGAAAAAGAATATAAGCCTATATAATTATATGTTGTTTTCAAAAGATGGAAAAGTAGTAGCCAAATCAATGGTTATAATTACAAAGTCTGAAATACCGAATATAGTCCAACATGCTACCGGTGTTGCAAAAGAGTATAGAAACAAAGGTATTGCACTCTGGTTAAAAGCTAAAATGATAAAGAAATTATATAACGATTTCCCTACAATGAGCAAAATTATTACAAGTACAAGCAGTAGAAATGTAGGAATGAATAAGATAAATAAAAAACTTGGCTATGAATACTCTCATTCTGAGAATGATTATAGGATCAAGATAGGGGAGTTGTAGGGTAAGGAAAGGAATTATTCGTTGCAAAAAGTCTTGAATTTATGATTTATTCGTTGCAAAAAGTCTTAAATATGTTTATATTGATCCTGTATGAAATATGGAATGAGGTATATTATGAACAGATCTGCAATAAATTATCTTGTAAAATGGAAAAACAGGAAAGATAGAAAACCTTTAGTGATAAAAGGTGCAAGGCAGGTAGGTAAAACATGGCTGATGAAAGAATTCGGTCGAAAGCATTTTAAGAACTTCCATTATTTTGATTTTGAAAGAGAAAAGAACAAATGGATTCCGGTTTTTGAATCTGATATTGATCCTCAAACAATTCTTAGAAATCTGTCACTTATTGCCAATAGGGAAATTGACATTGAAAACGATCTTTTAATATTTGACGAAGTTCAGAATATCCCAAAAGCTTTAACAGCACTTAAATATTTTTATGATGAACTACCTCAGCTTGCAATTTGTGCTGCTGGTTCTCTGCTCGGAATAATTTTATCGGAAGAATCATACCCGGTAGGCAAAGTTGAGTATTTCAACCTTAGACCTCTGAACTTTAAAGAGTTCCTGATGAACTACGGCAATAAACTCCTTTATGAAGCATTTACGGAGTCTTTGAAGAGTCAGACAATTCCTGAGCCTATTCATTTAAAACTAATGGAGACACTCAGAGAATATCTTATCACAGGAGGGATGCCAGAGATAGTTAGCTATTTTATTAAGAACAAAGAAAATAATCCCGGTCTATTCAATATCATACGAAAGAAACAAACCGACCTTATAACTTCGTTTCAGGCTGATTTCAGTAAACACGCAGGTAAGAATAATTCTCTTCATATTTCTACGGTTTATCAGAATATATCCATACAGTTAGCCGAAAATGTTGATGATTCAACCAAACGCTTTCGTTTTAAAGATGTAATTAAAGGGAAAAAGGGCTACTCTGGATTGAGCGGACCGATAGAATGGCTTGTGAATGCAGAACTGATCCTCAAAGTACATATTTGCAATAGAGCAGAACTTCCATTGAAAGCATTTTGTAAAGACAATATATTTAAATTGTACTACAACGATATTGGACTACTTGGAGCGATTATAGCTCTTCCACCATCCGCTATAATCCTAGATAATTATGGAATGAATAAAGGATATTTCATGGAAAACTTTGCTGCGATGGAACTCCTAAATTCAATTGATTCGCAACTTTACAGCTGGACAGAGAGAAACTCAGAGATCGAATTTCTCATAACCCGGGATAATTATATAATACCTGTCGAGGTGAAATCAGGTACAAGGACAAAAGCAAAAAGTCTGCAACAGTATATCATCAAGTATGATCCTGAAAAAGCCTTCATACTCAGCGGTAAAAACTTTTCAAGTGTAAATAAAACAAAGGTCCATATACCACTTTATTATGCAGGTGCATTGTTAGATATGACTGTTAATACAGAGAAATAAGGAAGTAATCTTAGGATTAAATGAGGAATAAAATATGATAAAAACAAAATTAATTATTGTGGAAGGAATAGCCGGTTCTGGGAAATCAACAACTGCACATTACATAGCCAGACAGCTTGAGAAAAATGAGATAAAAGCAAAATGGTATTACGAAGAAGAAAGGGAAGGGTAAGGGTAAGTAAATGCTTAAAAAAGTAAACAGGGAACATTTTCCGATTATTAAAGAATTTGTAAATCAGTATAGTTATAAAGTGTGTACAAATTCCGTATTAGAAGGCGGTGCCAAAGGTGAAGTCTTCTCGGATAGTGGAAATGCCCCATCAATTGCTCTAATGTGGTTTAAACCTGCAACTGTATATGTTTATGGGAAAGTAAATGATATTGATGAATTCAATAAAGATCTTAAGAAAGTATTTGATGAATGGATCATTCCTGAATGTGCTAAAGAAAGATGTGGAGGATCATCAATATCCTTCTTTGAAGAAAAATACTGGGAATCTTTTACTGAAAAATTAATTGTAGATGGCAAACTGATAAGATCCGGCAGATGGGTCGGAGTTTTTGATAAAGAAAGTTATTTAAGAAAAGAATTACCAAAACCACTTCCTGAAGGTTCTGAAATTTGTAAGATAGACAAAGACATCTTATCAAACAAAGAAAATGCAGAACTGAAAGAAGAAATTCTGGATGAAGGTTGGAGTGATATTAATGATTATTTGGAAAAAGGTATCGGTTTTTGTGTAATGAAAAATTCAAAAGTAATCAGTTCTTGTTATTCTGTTTATATTTCAGATAATTATCATTATGAAATAACAGTAAATACATTTAGTGAAGAAGAGAGAAATAAGGGATTTGCATCTCATTGTGCAATTGCTTTTATTGATCATTGTTTAGAAAATAAATTTATACCTCATTGGGAAGCTGATCATAAGAATTTTGCATCACATAAATTAGCTAAAAAAATTGGTTTTAGTGATTCGTTCATTGAAAACAAGTTCATATTCTTTTTCAATAGAGCTGATAATTGATTGTAAGGTGAACAAAATGTAGAATTAATACAGATCAATAAAAAACTTGGCTATGAATACTATTATTCTGAGGATGACTATAGAATCAAGATAGAGGATTTGTAGGATGGGGAAGTGGGGCAGTTGAGAAGTTTAAAATAACAATAGAGTTATAGCATGAAAAAAATTATCATTTTATTAAATCCTGAAGCCAGTGCTTATAATGCTAGTTTTAAATTTGCAAAAAACTTATCCGATTTAGGATATGAAGTAATCTATTTCACATATCCAAATTTCACAAATTATGTCAAAGAACACTCTTTTAAATGCATTGAAATTATTCCTGATTCAGAATTGGATTATGATCTCTCAAAAGTTTTAATTGAAAAATCTAAAAATACTATTTTGTCGCAAATGAAGGTAATGTCCTTTATAGAACAGGAAATTGATAAAATAAAGCCTTTTGCAGTATTTGTAGATCAAATTAATTGGTGGTATGCTTTACCATTTTTTAAGAAAAAAATCAAAGTAATAGGTCTCAATACTAATTTATGTACTCGTTTTAACTCATTTGTTCCACCAACGTTTTATGACAAGATCCCTGATAAAAGAAATAATATCATTTCTAGATTTAAGAATATATTGTCATGGTTACATCTTTACACTTTTGAACATTTCGCTGGTGTAAATCTCGCTATTTGGAGACGATTTGTACTAGTCAAATTAAATAGAAAAAGAGCCTGGTGGGCTTATGTCGTAGCTTTTTGGGGTAAAGAATTTAAGAGGAGAGGAATTAAAATCTCATTTGCGGAACACGGTTTCAATCTAAATCGAAGTGAAATAGTATTATGCCCAAGAGAGTTTGATTTTCTTCATGTTCCTTTTGCAGATAAACGAATTTATGTAGGGACTTCTGTAGAAAACTTCAGAAATGAAGAGATCGTTCCCATGAAAGATAAAGGAAATAGCTGTAATTTCATATTGGATGAAGAGGTACTAAAAAATAAAAAGTTAATATATTGCTCAATAGGTTCTCATGACTACCTTTGTCATAATAAAGAAAACTTTTTTAAAATAATTATTGAAACTATTCAAGAAAGAAAAAACTTATATTTAATTATTCAAATATTTGATGAAAAGATAAGAGAAATTCTATTAAAAAAGAAATATGACAACATCAAAATATTACGATGGGCTCCACAGTTAAAGATATTAAAAAAAGCGGATTATTTTATTACGCACGGTGGACTAAGTTCTGTAAGAGAAGCAATTTTAACAGGTACTCCAATGATTTGTTTACCATATTGGAATGATGGTTTTGGAAATGCAGCAAGAATTCGATTTCATAAGCTAGGTGTTACTGGATATTTAAATTCTTTAACTAAAACAAAATTAAACGATTTTCTTGATGAAATTATAAGTAATGAGATTTATCAAGAATCTGTTAAAATTATGCAATCAGTTTTTGAAAATCAACTTGATGGAACTAATTTGGATAAAGTAACTAAAATTATTGAAACATAGTATTGATAAAATGACGAGAGAATAAATTCATGAAAATAGATCTACATATTCACACAGAATTCTCAGATGGGTTGAATTCCAAAGAAGAAATAATAGAGATGGCTATTAAACTAAATCTTGATGTAATAGCATTTACGGATCATGATGTTTTAAATACAGATTATCTTAATGCTGATAGGATCAAAGTTATAACAGGAATTGAACTTTCGTGTAAATCATCAGATGATTATT
>WTAK01000395.1 GCA_013139625.1 Candidatus Delongbacteria bacterium
CTTTTCATTCCTAAAAACCTAAGTAAATAAAAGTTTGACCATTGCCTGAGAAATATATTACCATGAAAGTTAAAACTATGTAACTAAACCATCGAAATACAACATTGTTTCTTGCTATATCCAATACAAACTCTTTATTTTTTTGTATTCTTTCAACTAACACCAAAACAGCAATCAATAATATTGGATAAATAGATATCTGTATTGAATTCCACAATGAGATGTCAAAAATTTTCCGGATTATTATATTACTTGTGTTAACAGAATCTGATCTGAAATATATCCATGCAAAATTAACAATGAAAAATGTTATTAAACTTTCGAATATTATTAACACTTTATTTTTATATTTAATTCCCAGCTTCTTTAATATCTTCTTTTTCTTTTTTCTAAAACCTTTGTTAAGAATAAGAAATATCGCATGTATCATTCCCCAAACAATGAATGTCCAATTTGCACCATGCCATAGTCCTGTTAAAGTCCATGTTATAAGAATTCCAACCGAATATATTACAATGTCAGAATTTAAAAATGAACCTTGCTTAAACTTCCTTGAGAAACTAAAACTTATTGGCAAGAAAATATAATCTCTAAACCATTTGGTTAACGATATATGCCATCTTTTCCAAAAATCAGCTATCGTTCTTGATAAATATGGATAGTTAAAATTTCTTTCTATATTTATGCCCAACATTTTTGACACACCTATCGCCATATTTGAATAACCATTGAAATCAAAATATAACTGGAAAGAAAAATATATACTTCCCAACAAAAGTGTCATTCCGCTCAAGGAATCATATTCGATAAAAGTTTTATCAACATACTTTGCCAATGAATCCGCAACTACAACCTTTGTAAATAAACCCCATAGAACTTGTCTCAAACCTTCCGTTACGAGTGAATAATTGAATTTTGTATCTGATTTTAATTGCTGAAGCAAATATCTGGGTCTATGAATAGGACCTGATAGAATAATCGGGAAATAGCATAAACTTAATGAATGATTTATAAAATTCGATTCAAATTTAATTTGTTTTTTATACACATCTATAATATAACTTAATGAAAGAAATGTATAAAAACTTATACCAATAGGGAGGAATAGTTTTAAGGTTTTCAAGTTCAATACAACTCCAAACAAATTACCTGTATCATTTATGCTTGTGATAAAAAAGTCGTAATACTTGAAAATTATAAGAGGCATAATATTAATCAGAAGAGCCAGAAAGAAAATATATCTTCGATATACAAATTCTTTTAATAAAGCCTTTATTAGAAAATAATTTAATGTGATCAGTGAGACTAGAATTACAAATGATCTTATATCCCATAAAAAGTATAGGTACAAACTTATCAACAGTAAAAAAGTGTTGCGTAGCTTAGTATTTGAGTTTATCGACCAATAAACAAAAAAAGTTATAGTGAAAAATATTAAAAAATCTAATGATTGGAACAACATCTTTTTTACCGTTTATTGTAATTTTACGGACAATTATACTTTTTAAAAACTACTTTAGCCCATTCTCCGCAGTAATTTTATAAAAACACTTATCATTTTGTGGTATTTCAGTATCAATATAATACAGAGTTTCAGTAGTCGCTATGAACTCATATTCTCCATAAGGATTCAATGCCCTGTAAATATTATACTGATATGCATCTCTTACCAAATCCCAAGATAATTCTATTTGAGCATCATTGTATTCAATTTGTATGTTTGAAGGTATAGATACCCATTGTGAAATATTATACTTGATCCATCCGTAAATAGAAAAAGCTATCTGCCTGTACCCATAAATTGCAGGATGTAATGGGTCGGTCTCTCCAAAACCTAAGAAAGTATCAATATTAATATATGCTGGTATTAGATTTATATTCGTAATATTTAAGTTCTCATAATAATCTATATATCTCTGAACTAACCTGTGAAGACATAATTTTCTTTCAGAGTAATTTAATTGTGTAGTATCAGTATACGTATATTCCCTTTCATTAGTAGGGGTTGTAAGGATTATACCAATTTTCACATTAGGTAAACAATTAATAATAGAATTTACAACCTTTTGCATTTGATCCATACCTAATATTTCATCAATTTTATTATCAATTGTTCCTATTGAACTTGGATCTGCACTACTGATGTCATTTACTCCTAGAAATATTGTGACTAGATCAGGAATTTCACTTTTTAAACTTTCATTAAGATATCTATCTATGTCAATTCCATCCGCTACATCAAAAACAAATGGGCTTGAAATGTCATTTGCAAACCAATTCCATGTTTTACCCCAATATCCTTCGTGATATAATCCATTATCTGCACCGTAGTATGGATATCCAGTATTTGATCTAGTACCCAGAAATTTGATCGATGTTGAAGAGCTATTATTATAAATGTCTTTTAAGTGGAATACATAAACACCTGTGTTTGTATAACTGTCTCCGATCAATAAAACTCTCAAAGTATCTTCGAACTGTATTGAGTGATCCGATACAAAGATATTACTACTATCTTTTTCCAATATTTTCCCAAGAGAATCTTTGATCTGTACTTCAATTTGATAACTTCCTAAATTTAAGGAGTCAAGATTGTATTTTAATGAATCAATATATCCTACGTTACAATTAACTTCAAACGTATAATTATCTGGTAATGATCCTGATATTAAATTATTAAAATATATCGAAAATTGATTATCCGACGATAAATATATGTTTTGAGGAAGTTCCAAATAAAGACTATCCTGCCCAAACATACTTATAAAAGTAAAAAATATAATTAATGAAAATTTGCTGTTCATACTTTACTAACTCACCTCTTTATCTTTAATCTTGCTAATATAAAGCCTGTAGTAAATATACAGCGATAAGGTGAAAATAAACCCGGAAAATAATTTTGTTAATGCTGCACCGAAAGCCCCTAATACAGGTATTAAGAATATAAAACCAAGAATATTAGCAACACCTACAAACATTGCACCGTTTCGTAAAATTTTCCCCTGACCATGAGCTCCT
>WTAK01000459.1 GCA_013139625.1 Candidatus Delongbacteria bacterium
GGGATCGTATTCAGAGATAAGTGTAGAAGTTTAACTAAGGAAGAAGTAGATTCTAAACTATCCGAAGATTTACCTTTTGTTGTAAGGCAGAGAATACCCGAAGAAGGACAAACAACGATAAATGATATTGTATTCGGAACTATCACAATTGAAACAAATACACTTGATGAACAAGTGCTAATGAAATCAGATGGTTTTCCAACTTACAACTTTGCTAATGTAGTTGATGATCATCTAATGAAAATTTCTCATGTTATCAGAGGCTATGAGTATTTATCTTCAGTGCCAAAGTATAACCTACTATATCAAAATTTTGGATGGGAAGTACCTCAGTACATACATTTACCTCATATTATGAGAGAAGATGGGAAAAAAATGAGTAAGAGACACGGAGATGCATCTTTCGAAGATCTTTTGGATGCAGGATATCTTACTGAAGCTATAATAAATTACATTGTAATGTTAGGCTGGAACCCGGGAACAGATGAAGAAATTTTTACCATGGAAGAATTGATAGAAAAATTTTCACCTGAAAGGATAAATAAATCAAATGCAGTGTTCTCAATTGATAAGCTTAACTGGATCAATGCTCAACATATCAAGAAGCTTTCACAGGATGAATTTCATTCAATGGCAGAAAAATATTACTCAGATGAGCTGAAATCAAAAGTTGATGTAAATAAAGTCAGTGAAATAATTCAGAATAGATTAGAAAAATTTACAGATATACCTGAAATGGTGAAGTTCTTTATTAAAGTTGAAGAATATACTGCTGATGGATTTTTCCATAAGAAGATGAAATCAAACACTGAATCAAGCTATGAATATTTGCAAAAGATGTTACCGATATTTGAAGGTTTATCAGAATGGAATAACGAAACAATTTTTGGTGCAATGAATGATTTAGTTGCAATAGAAGAGTGTAAGAAAGGTAAAGTTCTTTGGCCTGTCAGAATAGCTTTTACAGGATTAAAAGCAAGCCCGGGTGGAGCCAGTGAAGTTGGAGAGTTGATAGGCAAAGAAGAGAGTTTGCAGAGAATAGAGAATGCAATTGAGTTCTTAAAAAGTGAAATATAAAATATTATTGGGATAGATCATGACTGAAGAAAAATATATAAGACCGACATGGGATGAATATTTCATGGAAGTGATGAACGCAGTATCAAAGAGAGCAACCTGTGATAGAGGTAGAAGTGGTTGTGTTATTGCAAGAGACGGGCAACTTTTAACGACAGGTTATGTAGGTTCTCCTAAAGGATTACCTCATTGTGACGATGTTGGTCATCAGTTCAAGAAAATGCTGCACGAAGATGGAAGTATTTCAGAACACTGCGTAAGAACAGTTCATGCCGAACAAAATGCAATATGTCAGGCAGCTAAATTAGGTGTGTCTATAGATAAAGCAACTTTATATTGCAGGATGACTCCTTGCAGGACTTGTGCGATGTTAATAATTAATAGTGGAATTACAAGGGTCGTTGTTGAAAGAAAATATCAACGTGGTCAGGAATCAGAAGAAATGTTCAAGCAGGCCGGTGTTGAATTGGTTATCATTCACGACGAAATACAAAAATATTAAGAGATGTAGGGGCGTAATTCATTACGCCCGAATCAAAAAGGGCGTTATAAATAACGCCCGTACAAATAAAAAGAGAAAATTTAATTGATCTCAAAAGAGCAAATAGAATCGGTAGTAAACGCAGCTGATATTGTTGATGTGATAGGTGAAAGAGTAGATCTTCGAAGATCCGGTGCCAATCACAAAGCTGCATGTCCTTTCCATGATGAAAAAACAGCTTCATTTATGGTTTCTCACGCAAAGCAAATATTCAAGTGTTTTGGCTGTGGAGTAGCAGGTGATTCAATTAAGTTCATAATGCTCTATGAAAATTTAAATTACCCTGATGCAATAAGATTATTGGCAGCTCGATACGGTATTGAAATAAAAGAATCCTTCAGCTACCAAAATCATAATAAGACAGATGATGATAAAAAAGAAACTATGCGAAGCGCTATGAAATTGGCTACAGAATTCTATCATCAAAACTTACTCAATGAGATCAAAAATGAAAATTCCAAATTTACACAATATATTAAGGAAAGAGGGTTAACAGAAGAAGACTGCAAGATATTTAAGATCGGTTATGCTCCTGATAAATGGCATGCTCTGAAAGAGAATATTAAATTTAAAGATATTGATGATAAATTATTGATAGAAGTTGGTTTAAGAAAGCAAAATGAGAAAGGGAATATTTATGATCTTTTCAGAAATAGACTGATGTTTCCTGTCTTCGATATTTTAGGCAATGTTATTGCGTTCAGTGCAAGAACATTGGATGATGAGATCCAGCCCAAATATGTGAATTCACCGGAATCTACGATCTATAAAAAAAGTAAAGTGTTTTTCGGTTTCTACCAGTCCAAAGATACTGTTAGAAAAACTCATTCTATGATACTTGTTGAAGGTAATATGGATATGGTATCAATGTTTAAGAACGGTTTTACAAACACTGTTGCTTTATGCGGTACAGCTTTTACGGAAGATCATGCCCAGACAATGAAAAGAAATGCAGATAATATAAATATATTATTTGACGGTGATGTTGCAGGTAAAAAAGCTGCGTTTAGAACTGCAGAATTATTAATTTCAAATGGTATGGATCCTAAAATTATAATTTTACCTGATGAATTAGATCCAGATACTTTTCTGAAAATTAGAAGTAGAAGTGAATTGGATAATCTTTTAGCTAAAGGAATTGGTTTCATCGGGATGTTTTTTTTGACTTATGACAAATCAAATATGAACGCAAGTAATAGAATTAAAATTATCGATAAAATATTCGAATCGTTAGGAAGACTAAGTAATTTAAGCGAAAGTAAGGTGGCGGCTTTTCTAAAAGAAGCAAGTGATAGATTAGGTATTGGGGAGGAAAGTTTAAAGAAAGATTTTGAAACATTTAGAAAATCAAAAAAAAGTAATTATAGAAGTAAGGCTCCTCAGATAGAACCAACCGAAAAATATGTATGTGATAAAAAAGACCTGTTTGAATTCAATATCCTATATCTAATGCTTAGCGACAAAAAAGTATGCTCAGAATATTTAAGAACTATTGACGAATCTTATTTCTTGAATCATGAAGCGACGCAATTATATATGAAATTCTATGAGCTTTATGAGGAAGGGGAGTCGATAAATTTAAATAATATTTTGGTTGACTTTGATGATAAATTTAAGGATTTTTTTATAGACTATACTGCTAGCCAAGAAGGAGTGTTCCTTGCAGACATAGACGAAGGTGATGAAGTAGGTCTTGAAATTAAGATAGATCAAGCATTCAAAGATAGTTTTAAGAAGATCAAACTTAGATTTTTCAAAAGAGAGATCAAGAAATTGTATGATGAGCTTAAATTTACTTCTGATGATGTTGAGAATGAAGAAAGAATAATGAAAGAGATAGCAGAGATTAAAAGTCAAGAAATAGAAATAGGTAATAGTTAAAAGAAAATTTAAATAAGATGTGATAAATGAAAGATAAAATTGAGTACATAAAAAAGAGCAGAATGTTCAAGAATGTTAAAGATAGAGACCTTGAACATATTTTAGACATATGTTCTTTCGAGGAGCAGAAGAAAGGAAATTTTATTTTTGAAGAAGGTATTTCCTGCCATTGGGTATATTTTGTATGTGCCGGCAGAGTTAAATTGTTAGCTCATTCTTCCTCGGGTAGAGATTTTATATTGAAGATAGTTTCAACAAATGATCTACTATCAGACAATAATGTTCTTTTCGATAGGATTCCTGAGTGTATATATAGTGCACAGGCGTTGGAAGACTCAGTTCTAATGAAGATCAGAGCAAATGACTTTTTAGCATTATTAGATAAACATAAAGAAATAAATGCAAACTACAATTCCACAATTGATAAGCACTTAAGAGAAGCATATTCAAGTCTCAAGAATATGGCATTTGAAAAAGTGGAAAGAAGAATTGCAAGGCATCTGATCAAATTTGCGAACAACACAGGAGAGCAGTTAGAATCCGGGTTGAAACTGGGAGTTAAACTTTCAAGGCAGGAAATTGCTAACCTGACCGGTACTACTATTGAAACTGCGATAAGAGTTATGAGTAAATTCAAGAAAGAAAAGATCATTGCTGAAAAAGGTGGATATATATTTATAAAAAACAAGCATGGATTAGTTCGATTAGCGGACGATATCTAAACTAAGTAAGGGTAAGTATGAGTTCAGAACAAAAGAAAATATTGAAGAAGCTGAAAAGGTCGTATAAAAATAACAGTAAGTATTATGCCTTTCTAGCAGATTATCTTTTCAAGAACGGTTTTGATCAGCAGTCTCAAGAACTACTGGAAGAGAATAATGATAAATATCCCGAATATACTTCAGGAAGGCTAATATTAGGTGAGATCTTTTACAGCAGAAAAGAGTATTTAAAAGCTGAAGATATGTTCAAGAAAGTTATTGAAATAAATAAGAAATCAGTCAAAGCTCTTAAATATTTGGCTAACATTGAAAGTTTAAGAAAGGATAAAAAAGCTCAATTTGACTATTTAACTGATGCTCTCAGATATGATTCTTTTGACCAGGATGCAAAAAATTTCATTCTGATGTATTCTGGGATGTATTCGGATGAAAAAGTTGTAGGAAGTAGCTATTTTTCAGAGAGAATGTCTCAGCTTTTAGATAAAGATATTGTAAATCAGGCAATTGAAGGTTCTAATACTTATAAATCTACTTACGATCTTGAAGAATTGTCCAGAATAGCTCTAGAAGAGAAAGAAAAGATGGATCAGGAGCAAGGTGAGATCAAATTAGTAGATAAAGAAGTTATAACTTTTAATAAGGATGTTGAATCAAAGGTAGAAAATGAATTCAAGCAGACTGTTGTAATTGAGAGAGATGAGCCCGATGATCTTGGGCTTAAAACAGAATCAGATATCGAACAAGAGAATAAAGTACTTGAAGAATTCGAAAAAGAATTGGATGACTTTAAGACTAAGTCAAGTATAGAAATATCTGTTCCAAACGATATTTCCGAAATATTTGAATCAAATGAAGTATCTGAAGAAGAATCGCAACACTTTGATCCTGTAGGGAAAAGAATCCCAATGAAAGATATCTTCTCGATGGCGAACAAAAATATTAAAACATTGGAAAAATATGCAAGATTACTGGAAAAATCTCCTGACAATGTTGATTTTAAAGGAGAATTCCTTTTGGCAAGGTCTTCATTCATTAAACAAAGATTGGTAAATGAGATAGAATACCATCAGGAAATGTCAGAGAAGTATCCGGATAATCCTAAATATACTTCAAAACTAAAGTCTTTCCAGGGTATGATCGATACTGTAGATGATTATAATTTAAATTGATGAGACATAAATTTGAATTTTAACAAACAATTAATAATGGGTCATAAGATATGAATTTCACTAAACAATTAACTGGTTTGATACTTATTGTGCTAACTTTTTCTTTAGTAGGACAAAAAGTTGTTCGCTCAGAATTTTCAAATGATTTTACTCCGGTAAATTACAACAAGCAACAAATTGATGGAGATAAAATAATTACTCTCAAAGAAAAATCAGATCTTCCAGAACTTTTTAAAGCAAAAAATGTAGTTAAAGAAGAAATCCGATCTGATAGTACATTACAAGATGTTAACGGCTATAGAGTACAGGTTTATAAGTCTGAAGAAATGATCGATTCGAAAAATATGGAAAGTATGTACATAGAAATGTTTGGTGAAGATGAAGTTAAGTTGATCTTTGAGCAACCTTTTTATAAAATAAGGATCGGTAACCTTAGAAATAGGGAAGAAGGTGAAGACTTTCAGGA
>WTAK01000157.1 GCA_013139625.1 Candidatus Delongbacteria bacterium
AAATATTACATTTTTTATTAAAGATGTACTATCACAATCAAAAACAGCAATGCCTCCTGTTTTGTCTGAAGATATTTTAACAGGAAAATCATCTGTTCCAGTCATATATATCGGGGAATAGCTTAAAAGAAAAGCGGAATCTTTAAAATTCAATTCCGTACCGGCTTCAATAACAACTTGGTAACCTTTTGGAATTTTTATATAATTATCGATTATATGCTTTCCGGTTTTAAATTTGATTGTATTGTTTTTACTACTTAAAATAAAAAAGTTACTGAGTTTTTTCAAATCACTTTCGGATCTTATGTTATCATGGGTTATTTCTTTTAATTGATCATTGTAAAAATTCGTTTTTACAAAATGGAGACTATCCATTCCAGCAATTGTAAAGCCAAGTTTAGTAGATGTTATTTCAGAAGGGATATTATCAATCCCTTTGAAATTTACACTCTTATAATTTCTGATGTGTGTATATCTGTTGGGTATTATAAAAGAATTGTTTGTAGGTAAAAATACTAACGAATCATTTATGACAACCTTCTTAAGGATCAATGATAATGAGTAGTTATTAGATACTTCTAGCTCAAACATATTTGCATTTATCTTATCGTTATCTATCCTAGAAGAAACTTTCATCTCTGCTTTATCAGCATTAAAAGTCAACAAATTCCTGATATATTTCGCTTGTTTATTAAAATGAAACCTAGAAAATGAAAATTTGTCAGGTCCAAACAAATTAACATGATCTTCTAGCAATGGATGGTTTTTATAGATTATAGCTAGTTTGTTTTTTAATTCATCAGCTATATCTTCAAAATATGTGTCTAAATACTTAATTGAAGAGTATTTATTGAGATATTTTACATAGAGTTTTAGAAAATTTTCATCATAATTTTCTTCATTGAGAAAAATAGATTCTTGAAGATCTGTAACTGAAAAAAAATAACCACTCACATCGTTGATGCGCTGAATAACTTCTGAACTAATAAAATTCGGTGCACTGGCCATAAAGTGACCGTCAAAACCAATAGGTTCAAATTTTCCGGTAATAGGATTATAATATGCTCGAAATGACTTAAGTAATGAACCATGAAAGAACATAAACACATCACATATCGCAAAATATCTAGCGAACATATCTGCATTAGCCAATTTGCTGAATTTCATCCTACCTTTATTAAATTCTTCAGAGAGCTGATATGCCTTATTTGTAATAGATAACCATAACTTTGAACTATATTTTTTATCACTAAAAGGTTCTCTTGTATTTGAGAAAAGAAAATCTGCATCGTCGGCTAATTTGAAAACCGGACCATCAGCATATCCATTTCTTTCAAGTAAAATTTTATCAATCCTTTCCTCAATAGCATAAACACCAGCATCAAGACCGTTAATATGTACCTTTATAAAATCATATTTCAATGCTATAAATCCTTCTTTTTTAAGGAGTTTATGAAAAATCCATTCATATATATAATTCCTCATTTTGGGGTCTTGCAATGAAAATTTCCTCATGCCCATTATTGTTTGATTGTCTTTGAGTTTGACATGGAATGACATTCTCGTTGAATCTGAAAAATGATTCTTTCTTAAACCTTTAAGATTAATTTTAGCTTTATATTCTTGCCCCAAATATGTCAATTTAACCGGGATTTCTTCAAACTTAATAGAATAGTTGAAAGCAAAGTCCTCTCCTCCATCTTTAAGTGCCCATTTTCTTTGATATAATATTTTTTGATAATCTTTAAATTTAATATCAATATTGAGCACTGGTGCTGTTACTTGTTTTGAATACTCAATCATTTGATCTTCCAACGTTTCTGGAGAAGAAGTTAGTTGAAAATATATGAAAATAATCGCAACAATCAATAGAAGTACCAATAGTAAAATTTTCATTGGTATTTTTTTCAATCTATTGATATACGATAAATTTGTCTTTTTTTTAACTAAAATCATACCAGCCCTTTATCTTCAAAAATACTTATCTTAATATTTTCATCAATTGATTTAAGTTCATTTCTTACACCTTCAATATCATCGGACCTTCTAAATTCAGCATTTAGCACAATATTAATTGTATTATTTTCATCATCAATTCTCTTCAACTCTGCTTTCATACAATGTTTTTCAAGTATTCCGGTTAGTTTACTAAGGCTAAAGTCAGTTCCAACTGTATTTATTGTAATAAAAAAATTACCATTCTTTACATTCTTATTAATAAATCCTCTAAGAATTATTACTCCGATAATAAATAGAAATCCTGTTATAGTAATTTGTGTCTGACTTGCTCCCATACCTAAACCGATAGAAATAGATAGAAACATGTACGCAAGTTCCTCAGGTTCTTTTATCGCAGTTCTAAATCTTACGATTGATAATGCGCCAACTAATCCCAGTGATAGGGCTAAAGAAGACTTTACTATTGCAATTATCATCATCGTTGTCAATGTTATGATTATAAAATTTGCTGCAAATTGCTTTCTGTTGGATAATGATTTTCCAAATTTGACATATATAAATCCCAATACTCCCGAGAGAATTGCTGCTATTAAAATATTGATTAAGAAATCATTTATTCCGATCGCACCTTTTGTAGTTGCCATAAATTGTTCAAATGTTTCTATTTTATTCATTTTTTTAAACTCCTTTGAAGTTTGTAGTATTATTGAAATTAAAAATAATGATTAATCTTTAGAATCTCAAGCTCTAATACTATTACTTTTGTTTCATGTGAATATCGCTGAAACTAAAAAATAATTGTATAGCAAAAAAAGTTAAAATCAGCTATCTTAGGTATTATCTGTGATAATAATTAACATATTAGAGAGGTTCTACATGCGTTATACACTTATAATTTTATTCTTACTTTCGATGGTCTTTAGTTCATTTGGTAAAACAGTGATCTTATCAGGTTTTAAACCTGTGAAGGAAAAAAGATATGAATTTATATCTTCATCGTTTAAAAAATATGTTATTGAGAATATTAAGAATTCTGAGATCGATATCCTTGATGAAAAGAAATCAAATGAATTAGAATATTTATTAATCAAGAATAGTAATTTTTTCTTAGCATCTAAAGAATTTTTCGATAATTGGGAAAATTTCGAATTTGATTACACCATCCATTGTGAGCTTGACATTAGAGGTAAATCAATTGAAATACATATTCAGGTTTATTCTAAAGATAAAAAAAGATTACTTCTAAAAGAGGATTTTAAAGGCAGATCTAACCGATTACTCAGTTTATTTGATGCAATTACTAGAAATATTTTAATTTCAATAGACTCAAACAAGCAAACTATCAACCCATTCGATATTGATGATGATAAAATATTTTATCAGTTTTTGAGATTAGATTATTATGCTGATAAACTTTGGGAATCTGATGACCCGGACAAATATTTTCTTTTAGTTGATGAGCTTGAATTCTACAAGGATGAATTCGATATTTATCCTCCTATTAAGAAATTATATGAGGATGTGATTAGTCGTAATGATGAGTTTATACTAACAGGAGCATTGGATCTACCTGTGGAAGATACTTCTAAGAAGGTTTTCGGAGAAGATAATGAAGTTGAAGCTTTTTTAAGGAAATTGCTAAACGATGGTTATCATTTTAGGCATTTATCTACAAGCAAAAATTACGATGAGGATGACAGAAGTATTGTAACTCTTATCGTTGCCTATGAAATCAACTTTAAAAAATTGATCAAAAAGAGACTATTGAAAGAAATTCGAAAGAGAAAGGGAAGTTTGAAATTTGCAAATATGGGAATGTATTATTTCAGTTCCAATGAAAGTGAAAATAAAGATTTGGTCAATTTCTTATTGAGACAAAGAGTTCTTCTGAGACTATATGATAAACATGATAATCTTATCACTGAAACTGAAATTGCTGTAAAAT
>WTAK01000111.1 GCA_013139625.1 Candidatus Delongbacteria bacterium
TTAATATTGGTGTTTATTTTGTATTGTGTTCACCCGCCGTATCAAAGTGTGATATATCCTATAATAAATATTTTGGAATGGTCATTTCCGGGCATGATGCTATGCCACAGTTGATAAGTACAGAAGATCAGATACCGATCTTAAAAGAAGCTAATTGTACTTTTGAAAAAAATGCTTACGTAAGTAATGGTTCAATATTCCGAAGTAGTCATATAGGCATAGTACCTACAGGAAATATTTATATGCGGGATAATGATATTTATTCAAGTCCCAGTTTTCCAGCGATATCGATTGCTCAAATTGGTATTAGAGATCAACACATAACGGTAGATGTTCAAAGAAATTTCTGGGGTTATCCTGAAATTGAGGACGATCATTTTGTAGGACATACTGATTATACAATTGATTACTCAAATTTTTACCCAGGACCTTGTGGTACTTTTGATATTTCACCTGATATAATGCAGTCAATTTCTGAAGAAAGTAGAATATTGTCTAACGCATTGAGTCTTGAAACAAAAGATAAAATTGTACCTGCAATAAAGTTGTATGAGCATATTATCAAAAAATATGTTGATACACCTGAATATTATGTTGCAATGGCAAGATTGCCTTATTTGTATGAAAAAGCAGAACTTGACAATAATGTACTGATCACGATGTATGATGAAGCTATTGAGTCGGAAAATACATCTCATAAGAAATTCTTCAAGGGAAGGAAAGTGGCTACACACATCAAAGGAAGAAGATTCGATAAAGCGATTAGTATAGCGGAAGAGATGAAGGAAGAAGCTGATAACGATGAAGAGATTATTTTAGCAGATATCAATATTGGAATAGCAAACATGCTGAAAGATCTGGAGAATAACGGTAAAAGCAGAACGGATAATTCACAGAATGTTCGAGATCTTATTGCAAAACTGGATGTTACAGAAGGTGAAGGAGAAGAAAAGACTGATATTGTAGAATCAGCATTACCAACGGAGTTTACATTATATCAGAACTATCCAAATCCTTTCAACCCAACTACTGAGATAAGCTATGCACTTTCACAAGATGCAAATGTGAGTATTAAAGTTTATAGCTCAAATGGTAGTGTAGTTGCCGATCTTGTGAATGCTTCACAAAGCGTTGGTCAGCACAGTGTAACATTTGATGCTAGTAAGCTGTCTAACGGTATTTTCTATTATTCTTTAGTAGCAAATGGAAGAGTAGTAAGTACGAAGAAGATGTTGTTGTTGAAATAATCTGATCAGGCAAGGGGCTAAAGCCGCCTTGTCCGAATATACGAAAAATTAATGATGAGATCTGGCTACCGGATGGTAGCCGGGTCTTATTGGAGAATGAAAGGAAGTAGTATTGAAATTATTTTGGAATAAATGTGAAAATGACATGGAATATAAACTTGAATCTGTGGACTTAAACGATAAACACTTTGATGATCTTAGCGGTGTTTATGTTATATGGACTAATGTAAATGATAGAAGTGTAATTAGAGTAGGTCAAGGTAATATATCAAAATGGTTATACAAACATAGGAATGACCCGAATATTATTAAATACAAAAAAGATGGCACTCTTTTAGTTAGTTGGGCAGCTGTTCCCGACGGTTTGCAAGAAGGCGTAGAAGCTTACCTTGCACACAAACTGAGACCATTAGAGGGTGTGAGATTCCCAATAGATTGCTTGATCCCTGTAAATCTTCCGGGTGAAGTTTAGGATTGAGGGGATTGATAAAAGAATGGAATAAAAAATTAAGGGCGGAAAAATGATAGTTAAGAATTTAAAGAATACTTCCGATAATACTTGTAAATGTAATAGTTGGATAGATCATTGGGAAAGATATACCAAAAATAATGCTATTTTTTGTTCAGTTCAAAAATGCGTAGATCAAGCTAAAGTAGGAGCACATGTATTAAAAGTAAGCTCAACTGATAAAGATTGGTATATTGTTCCATTATGTTATTCATGTAATAAATCAGATAATAATTTAGATATTGGAAGTACTAGTTTAGCTCTAGCAAATGTAAATGATACTTGTGGGTAAAATTTTATGTGTAGAATTAAAAGGTGAAATTATTTTAATGGAGAGGAATTATGTCTGAAGAAGAAAATAAAGAAAAGAACCAAAAGATAATTTTAGAATCAGATGAAATATTAGAAAAATTAAAAAATATTCTTGCAGAGGCAACAACTTACAAAGAAGACATATTGAAAAATAACAATAATTGTAAAGTTAATTCATCCAAAATAAATGAACTACAACAAAAATCAGTTAATTCTTCAGATGAAATTGTAAAAATTCAAAATGAAACAAAGGCTACATTAGATGAAATAAGTAAGCAGAAAACTAGTTTGATAGAGTCTATAACGAATGATAGGAATCAAACAGAAATTGCTCTAAATAAAGTTCAAGAATTAAAAGAACAAGTTGAAATTTTACATAATGAATCTACAAAAATTTCAGGTAAAATAGAAACACTCCATAAATCGTCTATTAACTCTAATGATGAAGTAAAAAAAATTGCTTCTATCGCAGATACAGTAGATAATAAAGTAAATGATTATCAAGAATATTTGGAGAATTCAAAGATTGAATATGAAAATATTAAAGTTAAAATACAAGATTTATTACCTGGTGCTACAAGTGCAGGATTATCAACTGCGTTTTATTCAAGAAGAGAAAAGTATGAAAACAAAATGAAATTATGGACAACTCTTAGATTTGTTTCGATAGCTTCTTTTATTATTTACGGAATCTGGATTTTTAAAGACATAGCAACTTTAAGTGGAGACGTGAAAGGTGCGAATGCTTTTGATCTGATAAAGCTATGGTTATCATACTTAATAAATAAATCTCCAATAATCGCAGGTTTAATTATGTTAGAGGAGTTTGTTAGAAGAACCTACAATCGAAACTTTAGATTAGAAGAGGATTATGCTTTCAAGCAAGTAATGTCACATACTTTCGAAGGTTATAAAAAGCAACTCTCAGAAATGAGTGAGGAAAAAGATACATTGGTCGCTGAATTTACTCGAAAAGTATTAAATATTATTACGAAAAATCCTGGAAGATTAATTTTAGATGAAAAAGAGTTGAATTTTGCAGAGAAGGTTATGCGAAATAAAAGCAATCAAACACAGAAAATTGAAAATAAAATTTAATTTTAAAATGTATTTGAATTTTGTTGTTTGCGTATAAAATTAAAGGATGTAAATATGGTAACAGATAAATTTTTAGAATTGGTAACTGAAATTAAGGAAAATGATAAAGAGTTTACAATGACACCAAGAGAGTTATTGGATTCTTTTGGTGTATATAAAAGAACAAAATGGAATCTAGTCAGGATTGATAAGTTTCTAGAAGAGAATAAGCTTGAAACCGTTCCAAATTATACTGGTGGTTGGATTGATGGTGAGATTGTAATAAAGCATAAGAAGAAAGCAAAAAGCAAACAAGAAAATGATCCTATTCAGAGAATAAAATTGCTTTCTGCGGCTAATAAAGTACCGATTACGGTGTCTAGAGATGCTAAATTGAATGAAGCAATCACATTAATGATGCTTCATAATTATTCACAGTTGCCAGTTATGAATAGTCCTAGAAATGTAATTGGTGTCATAACTTGGGAGAAGATTGGCTATGGTATCACAAATGGAATAGAATCCGAGAACATAGCCGATTCTTTAGAAAAAGAAGTTGCCATACTTGATTATGAAACTCCAATCTTGGATGCTGTTAATAAAATTATTGAAAATGAATTTGTTTTAGTCAAGAAGAGTGATAATACCATCTGTGGTATTGTTACAATTTCTGACATTAGTCTACAGTTCATCAATGCTACTGAACCATTTCTATTGTTAGAACAAATTGAGAACCATATTAGGCAAATCCTTGATGGAATTTTTACTGTTGAAGAAATTAAACAATTCTGTAAAACTGATGCTATTGGCACTGAAATTGAATATATTGATGATTTGTCGTTTGGAGATTACATTAGAATAATTGAAAATCCTGATAATTGGGAATGTTTAAACCTCTCTATTGAACGGAGTCTTTTTATTAAACAGTTAGATAAAATTCGTGAAATTAGAAATGATATTATGCATTTTGATCCCGAAGGTATTACTTCAGAGCAAAAACAGGATTTGTTAAATATGGCAAACTTCTTAACGGAAATAAGAAGAATTCAATTAAAGAAGAATAATAAAATAAATAAAGGATAACTAAATATTATGAGTGATATTAGAAGTCTTATAAAGTTTCAAGAAGACTTAGATAATTGTATTATTCTCTTGCATGGAGAAAGTGGCATAGGTAAAACATATCATGCTCAAGAATATATAAATAGATTCTTGAAGGATGTTACAAGAATCAATATGTTTGGTATTAATAATATTGAACCATATAAAACATTCAATAAGGCAATCTATAATTTTGCAGAAAAATTAAGTAATAAGAAACGATCAATTTTAAAAGAAGCTTCAAATATTTTACCTCTTTTTTCCTCAATACTACCTCCTTCGCTAAAAATAGTTTCAGGAGCAATTGTTCATTTTATTAAAAGAGCTGAGGTAAACTCAGAAAAAATAAATATTAAAAAACTTATTCGTATAATAGAAAATAGTAACGAATCTTCAAAAATATTAATGTACTGTGATCAAGTTCAGAATTTTGATATAGAAAGTTGGAATCTTCTCTGTGATTTGATAAAAGCAAAAAAAAATAAGCAATGGAACCTTATTTTACTTTATACAGAACATATGGAATATAACATTTCTATTGATTCAATGAAGGAGAAATTAACAAATCTTGCAGAATATAGTCAAATTATTACTAAAAATATACAACGATATCAAAAAAAAGAAATTCCGAATTTAATTAATAGTATACTAGGAGATGATTTGAATGTACCTAAATCACAAATAAATATACTTTACAAATACACGAATGGAATTCCTTTATATATCGAAATGTTTTTAAAGGCCATGATTGGAAAAAATCATATTTTTAAAAATAATAAAGGTTTTTGGGTAACAGATATCCAATGGAATTCAGAACAAATTATTACAATTCTAAAAGACTTAGTAAAAGATTGGATAAAAAGAATCTATGATGAAATTCCATCAAGTAAAAAAACGCTTGAATTAGCAAGTGTTATTGGTGAATATTTTAAAGAAGAATTTATAGATGAAATCACACAACATACTACTAATAGCTATAGTCTTCTTTCTAAGATCGAGAAAAGGTTTAAAGCTATTCGATATTTAATTGATTATAGAGAGTGGGTATTTGATAGAACCTTAATTCGAGAATATATTTATCAAACCTTAGGTTCTAAGGTAAAGCAAATGCACAAAAATATCGCAGAGATACTAATTGAACAATCTCCATTTGATTACCATACAATTTCTTTTCATATGGAACTTGCGGGTTACTTTAATGAAGCTATTAAATATAGATTGAAAGGAATTCAGAACTCATTGGACAATGGATTATATGAATCTACTAATAATGATCTTAAAATATTAGAGAGCAAATACTTATTCATAATACAATGCTCTTTTCTTAACGAATTCCTCCTTTTGAAAGGGCGTATATTGTTTGCCAACAAAAAATATAAGCAAGCAATTCAAGAATTAATAGCTATTGATCAAAGTAATTTTACTTCCAAAGAAAAAGCAATACTTAGTCGATTATTAGGCAAGAATTTTTTAAAACTAAGTAGACAAAAAGAATACATTCGAGGACTTAATGAATTATGTAAAGCTGAAAAATTCTTTGAAACAGAAAATATGTTATCGGAATTAGGGGATACTTGTCTTGACTTAGTTGTTGCCTACGCTCATATGAATGAAATAGAGAAAAGTCGTAATTATTATAACAAAGCTGAACGTTATTTTAACGAAGCGAATGATCAAGTAGGACTTCTTCGATTAAATAGAAGGTGTGTAATTTTCATGCATCCAAATCTATCTGTTAAAATTCTTAAGAATACATGTCAGGCTTTGGAATTATTAAGAGCTCCACTTCAAGAGCAAATAATGTCATTAAATAATTACTGTACACAATTAATTTATTCTGGAAATTTCAAAGAAGCATTAAGAATTGTTATGAAGTCCATAGATTTGTCAGATGGACTGAATAACTTCGGTATGTTATATTTATTAAATAATCGTTTAGTTGTTGAATTAATTACTAAAGATTTCCTCTCAGCAAAAAAGACTATTCTAAAAACCGACCAGATAAACTCAGATAGGAAAGTTGAAAATTTAGTCCTTTCTATCAATAAAAACATATTTAAAGCTATTAAAAATGACAAATACTTATTGGAATCTTTAGTATACACATACATGAATGCAATCGCAACTGGTGAAGATGATTATATCGTTCCAGCAGGAATCAATCTTGCCTTAGAGTATATAAATAATAACTATATTGATGAAGCATTTGAATTAATAAATAAACATAAAAATGAAGCATTTAATGTAACTCAATACACGAGCAATCAATGGATTTATTTGGCGAAAAAATTCAATAATAAATTTGGGAAAAATTACCCATTGATTGAAATTGACAATGTTAATGAGCTACAAATTGAATATAATTTATATGAAGAAAACTATTGTCATATAACAATGCAATTTTGGAGCGACAACTAGCCTAATTGATATTCATTCGTTTCATCCCTGCATTTAATATTTCTTCTAAAATTGATGAATAAGTTCCAATTTCCTTTAATAAAGACTCTATAAAGGATGAGTTGATTTGCCCTATGTAAGGGTGCGTTGAGATCTCCATACAATAAATTTTTCCATCCTTACCAATTCGAAAATCACATCTACTATAATCATTTAAACCAATTGCTTGATGTATTTCTTTTGCATAATATTTAGCCTTTTTGATTAGCTTACTATGGGCGGTTACTCTTTGATGAATAAGCCTATCGTAAATATTATCGTTTCTAGTTTGTAATGAATTTATTATTGGTTTATTGTCTCGCAAAGTTGTTACACAATCACCAACGATTGTATCATACCCATTTCCAATTATCCCAACTTTCCACTCTTCTCCGCTTATATATTGTTCAATAACAATTGGTTGTTCGAATATTTTATGTAATTCTACTATTTTCGCTTCAACTTCTTGCTGGTTAAAACAAATAGATTCTTCAGATATCCCCAATGAATCAGATTCATGATTAGGTTTTACAATAACGGGATAGCTTTTTACTTTAGGCATATGTTTTTCAGAATAACTAATAAATGACAAAGGGGTTGGATAACCTAAACCTTTTAATAATGCATTTGTATGGAATTTATGTCTCGCTAAAGTCATAGTATAAGCTGAAGATCCAATTAACGGTAGTTTTTTAAAAGAACAAATAGTTGGAGCCGGGCTTTTCCGCTCAAGCCCTTCTCTTCCAATATATTTATTGAATATAAGATCGAATTCTTTTTTTATATTAATTTTGTTGTTAAGTAGTGTTGCTAAACCATCAATAATATCAACATCATAACCTAAACTAGTTAAAGCTTGAATAATATCATTAATTTCACTATTACTTACAACTACTGATGGTATATTTTTTTTTGGGGTACTTGACAACACTTTATTTGGAATATCATAAATGATCCCAATCTTTCTGCAATTTCTTAAACAATCACTCATAATATTTAGTTATCCTTTATTCATCAATCATAGAAAACAACCTCCTTGGGTGTTTTTTATCCAATTCTCTCTTCTTAGCCTTTTCATTGATCTGAATATATATTTGAGTAGTATTTATAGAGCTATGACCAAGTAAAGATTGTATATACATAATATTTACTCCTCTCTCCAAAAGCAAGGTCGCTATAGTATGTCTGAACATATGGGGAGTAATATGTTCTCCTAAATTTGCATTTAAACTAAATTTTCTAATCATAAACCTAATCGATTGTTCTGAAAATCTTGTACCTAACCTATTAACAAAAAAGAAATCCGTATTTATGTTTTTTTCTCGGAGAGCAAGATGATAATCCTTCAAAGATTGTTTCATTTCTTTATCGCAAATTGGGATAGTTCTTTCTTTATTCCCCTTTCCGGTTATTTTTATCCAACCTTGCGTAAGGTCAATATTTTTAGATTTAATATTTGAAACCTCAGAAACTCTTAATCCTGTACCGAATAAAATTTCTAAGACTGCAATATCTCTTAGGAAAGAGAAAACTCTGAATTCACTTTTGTTTTCTAAAGTTAGATATCTTTCTTTCTCATTATACATGTATCTAAAAAGTTTCTTAATATTTGATAAGCTTATAGTTGATGGTAGTTTTTTTCCTTCTTTGATCTTAATTTTTATTTTTCTGAATGGATTTACAATAACGATATCTTCGAATTCCAGATAATTGAAAAATGCTTTTAATGTAGCAATTTTTCTTTTAACAGTTTTGGGCTTATGTATGTGTATTTTTTTTATGTAGTTTTTGATGATAAATTTATCAATATTGTTAGGATCAACGGAGGTACTATCAAAATATCCATCAATAATAAATAGTTTAAATTGCTCAATATCGGTTTTGTAAGCCTTTAATGTTTTACTGCTTAAATTCTTTTCATATTGACAATGAAAAAAGAATGATTGAATTGCATTTTCGATTTTGTTCATGGTTTACCTTTGTTAAAATTGGATTGCTTGATTTTTTGCTCACAAAATTATATTTTTTCGCTTTGTAAATCAAACTAATTTTTAATGTAAGATTTTAACAAAACTTTATAGTGATGCCTTAGTTTAAATAGTAAATAACTTGAAATAAGTGGTATTTTAATTTAAAATATTAGTATATTTAGTTATAAATTCTACAGCGATAATGAAAACTAAGTTACAGGCTTTAATTGCAAAGAGTATTGATCGTTAACATATTATTCCTAATTTCATTTCTATTTTCAAATGAAATTGATTCTATATCTGTGAAAGAAATTGACCTTGATAAGATCTACAGAAGGTATGAGATCAGGGAAATCATACTGAATGATTCTGTTTCAACGGAGGAATATTCATCTTCAAAAGAGAAGTTCTCTCAGGAAAGTAAATTAGATCATTCAGGTTTGATATATAGAGGAATTAAGCTTAATGCAGATTCGGGTGTTGATATAGTCTCAGGATTTAACTTGAATTTACAAGGTGAGATCAGCAAGGATTTAGAAGTAACAGCAGTTTTAAGTGATGATAATCTTGCATTGACAGAGGAAGGCACCAGCGAATCTTTATCAGAGATAGACAATATTTATATTCAGTTTAAACATCCGTTCTTTCTTTCCAGAATGGGAAATTACGATATAAAATATACTAAAAGGGGAGAGTTTGGTGATTTCAGCAAGGAATTATCCGGTGTGCTTTTAAAGACAAATTACAAAAGTAATAGTGTAGATGCTTTTATATCTTCAGAAAGCTCATCTTACAAAAGTATTGAGATCAATGGGATTGAAGGAATACAAGGTCCATATCTTTTAGATGCTAACATTAAGAATCTGAATGAAATAATTCCGGGAAGTGAAGATGTTTATTTGAATGGTATTGAGCTATCCAAAGGAAAAGATTACTACATTGATTATTTTAGCAATCAAATCTTCTTCACAGCAGCAAAACCAATATATCAGGATGATAAAATAATTGTAGATCTTGAATACACGAATAACGATTATAAAAAGTATGTATATGGAATATTCTCAGAGAATAAATTCTTCAACGATAAATTAACTTTTCAGGCAGATTATTATACTGAAACCGATGATGAGGAAAATCCATTATCTTTCGATGGAACGAATGAAGAAATGCAGATAATCACAGATGCGGGTGATAATAATAATAGTTCGTATATAACAGGCGTGTCATTCGCAGGAATAAATGAAGGAGATTATAACATTTTACCCGATTCACTTCATTACGAATACATAGGTAGAGATCTTGGAAAATATGATGTTGTATTCTCTAAGTTCGAGGGTACAGGCGAGTATATTATAGAATACGATAGCACAGGTACGATATATTATGTATTCGATCCTATAAACGGTGGAGATTATTTACCTTTGAAATATCTTCCTTTACCAACTAACCTTAATATACTCCACTCAAATTTAAGTTATGAAGGTGAGATATTCTCTTTCTCAGCAGAAGCAATTACCTCCAATTTTGAAGAAAATAAAATAGCAAAGAATTCTTTTACAAATTTTGATGGATTCGGAGATCATGAAAAGATCTCTTTGAGAACCAAAGATGTAAAATTATTCGATGTAAATACAGGTAAATATAAATTTTCAGTTTCAAGGAAATATTATAATGAAAAATTAGTACTTGCGGAGAGATTGTCAGATTCAAATTTTAGTGATAATATTGGACTTAATGTTGATCAAGATTCTACCAGCTATGAAAAATATTTATTCTCGGTAGAACATAAACTAGACAAGTATCTTACTAACAAGGTAGATATATCATATTATAAATTATCTCCAGGAATAGAGACTAAAAAGTCAGATGTTGATCTATTAGGCAATTTTAATTCTTATGGCTATAAAGTAAATTACAGCAACAGGGTCAGCAATTCTTCAACGGATGAAAATACATTGGAAAGTTACTATGCTAATGCTTACTTAAGATTTCTGAAGCTGAAAATATCTCCTTTCATTGCAAAAGAAAAACGAAAGAATACAAATATTACTTTTGAGACTGGGAATATGGAAGATAAGTACGGATTAGAGATGAATTATATTCAGGGTTCTCACGATCTGAAAAATACTGCCAGCTATAATATTTTTAGCGATCTAGATACCCAATGGGTAGAAAGTAAATATCAGATGTCAAACTCTTTGGAGTACAAAGGCAGGTACAGTACAAATTTAACTTCAGAATTAATATGGAACTGGATCTCAAATTCAGTTGTTGATTCCTCAGACAATTACTATAACCTCATCAGTGCAAGATCAAATTATAATTATAAAAGGAATTATAGATTATTTCTCAGCTATGAAACGGAGAGGACTTTAGAGTATAATAAGCTAAAGCAATTCTATCAAATTGAAGAAGGTACAGGTAATTATAGGCTAGTGGACGGAGAGTATATCCCTGATGAATTCGGAGATTATAATTACTATACTATAAATATGGATGATCCCAGAAGTGCTACGGGAGTTAAACTAGAATTAAGAACTTTTTTTGATATTCCTGACATAGAAAATAATGATAATATCTTATATTGGCTCTCAAGGATCGATATAGAAGAAAATATTAGGATAGAAGAACGGTCATTAACAAGTGATCCTTTAGATCTGATATTGCTGAATTTGCCGACTTTTCAAAATGATTCAACGATAATTGGAAGTATTGAATCAGAGACAAAATTATATTTCTTGAAAAAAGGTAGTACAGGATTGAATTATACTTTGAAACTCACTGAAAGATTAAGGAATGATTATATATTCTACGGAGAAAAGGATGAGAATACTGAACAGCAAGTAGAATTTAGAACAAAGTATAATGATCTTAGAGCAAAACTTGGATATAAGAATTCTAGGTATTTAAAGTATCAAGTTAACCCCACTTATATTACTGATGATTTAAATAAGAACAATATCAACTTAGATGTTGGATATGATATTAACAGGAATTTTAAATTTTCTATAAATATAGATTATGGTTTAGAAGAAGAGATCGTAAGGAGTATCAATTCTCAAGAATTAGGCATAATGCCTTCAATGAGTTTTGCTTTTTTAAGAAATGGAATTTTCAGAATAAGCTTTAAATACATAAATGTAAGCTCAAACTCAGAGGAACTCCCATATACAATGAATGGAGGGTTAGGTAAAGGTAAAAGTTATAAATGGAATTCAACGGCAAATTATTCATTCAGTAAAAGTGTTAAAGGTAATTTATATTACACTGGAAGATATTATTCTTACGATACTAAGCCGTTCCATGAATTGAGAGTAGAAATACGTATGGAGTTTTAAATAGTTTTTTACTTGAAAAGTAGGTAAGTGTTAGATATATTTGAACAAAATTAATAGGAGTACAATTATGTATAAGAAATTACAAATCATTTTATCTATCTCAATAGCATTGTTTATAATATCATGTTCACAAGAACCTAATCATACTGTGAAAGAAATTGATGGGGTGAAATATTATTTCAATAAGCAAGAGCCATCTCAGGTACTGAATATCAATCCTGTAAAGCTATTTGAGATAGACGGAGCAAATGCAAGTATGGTAGATTCCGTTAAAGGATTTGGATCAATTACTAAAATACTGACTGATTACAATAAAAATATTTACATTCTTGATAGAGATAAAGCTGTTATAAAAAAATATAACAACAAAGGCGAATTTGATAAACTGATAGGTCAAAAAGGAAAAAATATAGAGCATTTTACTGCTCCTAGAGAAATTGCATTAATGTATGACACTCTGGTAGTATTTGATGAGAACCCCAAAAGGTATACTCGTTATCTTACTAATGGAACTTATATTTCATCACAGATACTTATGGCTACGAATCCTCCTCAATACTTAACTTCTGATGGTAAAACAAATCTCGCGGCATTTCAATTTGTTAAGTATAGAAATAAAAGTGATAGTGTCAGATATATGAATAACGATATTTGTCTGCTTTCTGATAGATTTAAAGTAAGTAAAGTGATAAAAGTGATAAAATATTCTTCTGAAGATCCTAACTTTTTTATTCCTGACTTATTTACTACATATTTTCAAAAAGATGGAAACTTCTATGTTGCAAATAATGAGAGTGATAAATATTCGATCGAAGTGATAAATTCTAGAAGTAACTTGCAGTATGTAATCGAAAAAGAGTATGAGAAATTGCCGTATAATTCATACGAAGTTGGGCAGATCAATCAATTTATAGACCGTATTGGAGGCTCAGCAGTAGACACCACAAAAACATACTATAAAAAAGCAGTAAACATGGTATATGTAGATAAGTATGATAGAGTATGGGCTTTACCTTCTGCTATTAGAACTATTGAGAATGAATCAACTCATTATGTTGATATTTTCAAGGAAGGTATATTTTTAGATAGGATTATTCTTGACGTTGTTGGAAAAGATGAATCATTTCAGTTGTTAGGAGATAGGCTTTATGTTATAAATCAAGCAGAGAAGAAAATAAAAGTTTATGAATATTAGAGAAGAAATAAAAAGAAGGATTCTTGTTCTGGATGGTGCAATGGGTACCATGATACAATCGTATAAATTGACAGAACAAGACTATCGCGGTACAGGATTTTCAGAGATTGAAGTTGATCAAAAAGGCAATAACGATCTTTTAAGTATTACTCAGCCCGATATAATTGAAGAAATCCATAGCAAATATTTATCTGCAGGTGCTGATATAATTGAAACTAATTCTTTCAATGCAAATAAAATATCTTTAATTGATTATAAAGTTGATGATCAATGTTACAAGATCAATTATGCGTCAGCAAAACTGGCAAGAAAAGCAGTTGATAAATTTTTGATAGACCATCCTGAGGAAACAAAATTTGTAGCAGGATCGATCGGACCTTCCAGTAAATCATTGTCTATTGCTTCAAGTGGTGATGATCCCAGCAAAAGAGATATTACTTACGATATTGTCAAAGAAGCTTACAAAGACCAGGTTCTCGGACTTATAGATGGTGGAGTGGATGTTCTACTTGTTGAAACTGTTTTTGATACTCTTAATGCTAAAGCTGTATTGAATGTTATCTCAGATATTCTTTCAGAGAGAAACCTTGATATACCTATAATGGTCTCAGGTACTTTGACAGAAGGTAGAACTCTAGCAGGCCAAACACTGGATGCTTTTTATTATTCACTTGAACATGCAAACCTTTTCAGTATTGGTCTAAATTGTTCAACAGGTGCAAAAGAATTAAGATCTTATGTTGAAGAATTGGCAGGCATAGCAGAATGTAATGTAAGTGCTCATCCTAATGCAGGATTTCCTGATCAATTTGGGGATTATAGCCAGAGTGGAAGAGAAATGGCTGAGATAGTTGAAGATTACTTGCAGAACAACTTTGTAAATATCATCGGTGGGTGTTGCGGAACTCGACCTGAGCATATAAAAGAGATAGCAGCAGTTGTAAAAAATTATAAACCCAGAGAAATTCCAAAATTCGACAAGGTCAGCAGATATTGCGGACTTGAAACATTGGCAGTGACTAAAGAAAGTAACTTTATGAACATCGGTGAAAGAGCCAAT
>WTAK01000232.1 GCA_013139625.1 Candidatus Delongbacteria bacterium
CAAAGCCTTATCATATAAATTACAAATAATAAAATATTCGGGAGGTCTAAGATGAAAAAGTGGTTTTCTTTATTTCTTATGATTACGATAGCAGGATTGATTTTCATGTCTTGCAGTGACGATGATGAAGGTACAACAGCACCAGCAAATAGTGCACCTGTCGTCAGTAGTATCTCAGCAGAAATTTCGTCAGTTGAACAAGGAGGTGTCATAACATTAACTTGTGATGCAACTGATGCTGATGGAGATGCTTTAACATATTCTTGGTCGGCAACAGGCGGTACAATAAGTGGTACAACTTCAATAGAAACTTGGACAGCTCCGATGTCTGCGGCATACTATACAATAACATGTGAAATAAGCGATGGAACAGACACTGATACAGGAACTAAGTCAATCTATGTACTACCTGCAGATATGGTCGTCGTTCAGGGTGGAACATTCCAAATGGGTGATCATTTCGGTGGAGGATATCCAGCAGAACTTCCAGTTCACAGTGTGGTAGTTAGCGATTTTATTATTGGAAAATATGAAGTTACACAATCTGAATGGGTAACTTATATGCCAACTGATACTTATGATTATGGAGTAGGAGATAATTATCCTGCTTATTATGTAAGTTGGTATGAAATAATGTTTTATTGTAACGAGAGGAGTATAGCCGAAAGCATAGATCCTTGCTATACGATAAGCAGTTCAACAAACCCAGATGATTGGGGTGCTATTCCACCGGCTACTTTTCCAGCAAGCAACGATTCAACATGGGACGCTGTAATATGTGACTGGAGTGCAAACGGTTACAGGCTACCGACTGAAGCGGAGTGGGAATATGCTGCGAGAGGAGGTATTCATAATGCGGATGATTACCTTTACAGTGGAAGTGATACAATAGATGATGTTGCTTGGTATAACGTTAATTCAGTAAATGTTTCTCATCCTGTAGGGACAAAAGTATCTAATCAACTCGGGATTCATGATATGACCGGTAATTGTTATGAATGGTGCTGGGACTGGAGTGATTATGATTATTATCAAGCTTGTGATAGCCTTGGGACTGTTACAGATCCTTATGGACCTGTAAGTGGCTCCGACCGTTTTCTCCGTGGCGGCTACTTTGATGGTGATGACGATGAATCTACGGTTGCGAGCCGTTACGACGACGGTCCAAGTGAGGGTAGTCGTACTGAAGGTTTCCGTGTTGTTAGAAGACCTTAGGGAGAATAAATGACAAGTTTAGGGGACGATTTTAATTCGTCCCCTTTTTTTTATTTTTAAACGATAATATATAATAAATATTATTGTTTTTAGTCTTAGCTTGTAATATATTACTTATTGCAATTAATTATAAGAGCATTGAAGATTTTAGTGTTGATTAATAAAGGTTTTTTCATATGAGAAAGTTATATATAATAGCAGGACCTAATGGAGCAGGTAAAACGACAGCTTCATATACTATTTTACCTGAAATATTTAAATGTAAAGAATTTATTAACGCAGACGAAATTGCAAGAGGAATATCACCATTTAATCCTGATCGAGTTGCTATTCAAGCAGGTAAGATAATGTTAAGAAGAATAAATGAACTTCTTGATGGTAATATAACATTTGCGATAGAAACAACATTAGCGGCTAAAAACTTAATTAAGTATATTCATAAGGCTAAAGAAAAGGAATACGAAATTATTTTATTATTTCTAAATTTAGATTCCGAAGAGTTAGCGATCAAAAGGGTTGAAACACGAGTAAAAGAGGGAGGTCATAATATCCCTAAGGAAACGATTATTCGAAGATATAAAAACGGACTAAAAAACTTTTTTCAAATATATGTACAAGTTGTAGATAAATGGATTATGGTTGATAATTCGGATAAAGTATTTCACTTTATTGCTGAGGGTTTCAAAAAAGAAGTATATGTTACAGACGAGAAAAAATGGGAAAATTTAATAAGAGAATATGATGAAAAAAAATAAACAACTTCAAGAATTAGAAAAAAAAATAGCAGAAGGCCTAACCAAAGCACATAAAAAAATGATTATTTTTAAGAAATATAAAAATAGTCCTGTTATTATATCAAAAAATGGAAAAGTTATTAAAGTAAAAGCTGAAGATATATCATCTTAGTACAAAATGATTGATTTTCCAAAGGAATATTAAATTGAATAAGACGTTTTACATAGAAACATATGGCTGTCAGATGAATACTGTTGATAGCGAGATAGTTACATCTATTCTTATCGGTGCAGGTTTTAAGCTTGTTGATGATATAAAAGAAGCTAATATTATTCTTTTGAATACTTGTGCAATCAGAGAAAAAGCTGTTGAGAGAGTGATAAACAAAATGGGGCAACATAAAGCTTTTATAAGATCAGGGAAACTTGAAATTGCAGGTATTTTAGGTTGTATTCCTGAGCACACAGGTGATGAACTTAAAGCAAAGCTTGATTTTATAAAGTTACAAGTAGGACCTGATAAATATCGAACTTTACCTCAGCTGATAAAAAATATCTACAAAGATAAAAAATATCACGAAGAACTGGATTTTGACATAGAGGAAAATTACGAAGATGTAACTCCGTATAGAAGTGAGCACACAAATGCTTTTATCTCGGTGATGCGTGGATGTAATAACTTTTGTACATATTGTGTTGTTCCTTATGTTCGTGGCAGAGAAAAAAGTCGGTCAATAGATTCGATAATCTCTGAGGTTGAAAAAACAATAGCTCAAGGTATTTCTGAGATAACATTGCTGGGACAAAATGTAAATTCATATGACTACAACGGTATAAGATTTCCTGAGTTACTCCAAAAAGTTGCGGAAGTTAAAGGTATGAAAAGGCTTAAATTCGCAACTTCTCATGCTAAGGATCTATCTGAAGAATTAATTGATGTAATTGTTAAGAATAACAATATATCGAATAGTTTTCACTTACCTTTTCAAGCCGGAAGTAATGAAGTTCTTAAGAATATGAACCGTGGCTATACGATAGAAGAATATCTGGCTAAGATAAAGATGATCAGAGAAAAGATACCTGATATTGCTATCACAACTGATGTAATCGTAGGATTTCCGGGAGAAACGAAAGAAGATTTTGAAGAAACTGTAAAAGTATTAAAAGATACTGAGTTTGACAATGCATTTATGTTCATTTACTCTGAAAGAAAGAATACAGCATCAGCTAAAAATTTCAAAGATGATGTTTCAAAGGAAGAGAAGGGTCGAAGACAGCAATTCATATCAGAACTTCAAAAGAAGATCGGTTTAGTACAATTGAAAAAGGATATTGGTAAAGTTACAGAAGTATTGATCGAATCAGTAAGTAAAAAACGGGATGATCAGTATAAAGGCAGAACAGAGCAGAACAGAATAGTAATATTTGATAAGATCGATGACTGTAACATTGGAGATTATGTGAAAGTTAAGATAATCAAAGCTGAAGGAGTTACTCTGTTCGGTGAAATAGTAGAATGAAAATTATTAATATATGTAGGAGTTTTAAATGAACTACGCAAAAAGAATATTCCAGTTGCTATTATTGTTCGTAATAATCTGGGTAACAGTACAAAATTACGAAGCAAAGGCGAATCTTAAGATATTTAATAAAGAGATCGTTGATGCATCAGTAATAATAGTAATTTTCTTTGCTTTGATAGTTGGAGGCTTGGTATCAGCATTTTTCTCAGCTTTAAAAGAATTTAAGAATTCAAAAGAGCATAAAAGCGTGTTGAAAGAGCTAAAGCTTACTAACAAGGATCTTGAAATTAAGACAAAGGATCTTGTTATTGCAGTAAGTGACTTAGAGAAACTTAAGGTTGAAAATAATTCTTTTTCAAACGAGATAAAAACACTGAAAGAAGTCATGAAATATCCTAATAAGGCTATCAATACTGATGAAGGAAAAAAATTAATAGACTACTAATATGAAAAAAATTTATGATTATCTGGTCATTGGAACTGGAGCAGCAGGACTATATTTCGCTATCCATGCGGCAAAGCATGGAAAAGTATTGCTCCTATCCAAAGATAAGATAAAAGATTCAAATACATACCTGGCTCAAGGTGGAATTGCATCGGTTGAAAAACCAAATGACAGTTTTGAAGATCATATCCAGGATACTTTGGTAGCCGGAGATGAGCTTTGTAATTTAAAAGCAGTTGAGATGGTCGTAAAAGAAGCTCCGACCGTTATTGATGACTTAATAGATCTCGGTGCAAAATTCTCAAAAGAAACAAGGAAGGGTTTTTATTCTCTTCACAAGGAAGGCGGGCATACAAAAAGCCGAGTATTTCATTTCAAAGATGCAACAGGTAAGGAACTTGTCAGAGCATTAACGAAGAATGTAAAGTCGAATCCTAATATTGATATAATGGAAAATACGATCAGTATTGATCTTCTTACAGAACATCAAAAGAAAAAAGTGAAGAAAGATCAGAAAGGTGTTACTTGCTTTGGTGCTTATGTTCTGAATATAAAGACTGATAAAGTAATGAAAATTCTTGCAAAGTCCACAATTCTTGCAACAGGTGGCGCAGGGCAGGTATATCTACACACATCAAATCCTTCACCTGCGACAGGAGATGGGATCGCAATGGCATATAGAGCCGGAGCAACAATTTCAAACTTGGAATTTTTTAAGTTCCATCCAACGACTTTATATACCGGTAAAACAGAAGAAAGCTCATTTCTCATAAGTGAAGCTCTTAGAGGATTTGGAGGTATATTAAAAACTCGAAAGAAAAAAGAATTTATGCACAAGTATCACAAATTAGCTTGCTTAGCTCCAAGAGATATTGTAGCCAGAGCAATTGATGCTGAGATGAAAAAAAGTGGTGATCCCTGTGTTTATATAGATGTGACAAATTTTTCAGCAAAGAAAGTAATAGACTCATTTCCGAATATTTACAAGAAATGCCTTGAACATGGTATTGATATTACAAAAGAAATGATACCTGTAGTTCCAGCAGCTCATTATCAATGTGGTGGAGTAGAAGCAGATCTGAATGGGCGTACAGATGTCAGAGGATTATTTGCGATCGGAGAAGTTGCTCAAAACGGTGTTCATGGAGCAAATAGATTAGCTTCGAATTCTCTTTTAGAAGCTTTGGTATTTGCGAAGAGATCAGCTGTATATTCCAAGCATTATCTTGAAAAATCGACATTAAATTTTTCAGGTATAAAAGAATGGCATTCAGAGAACTTTGAAAATGCGGAAGAAAAGATCATTGTATCATTTTTGAAGAATAATATTAAAGTATTAGCAAGTAGATTTGTAGGCATAGTGAGAAGTAAAGCTCGTCTAGAAATGGCTACAAAAATGGTCGATCTTATGCTTTGGCAGGTCAGGGATTATTATAATTCTACAAGGATCACAAAAGAGACTATTGAGTTGCGTAATCTTGCAGATGTTGCGAGTTTGCTCGTGAGATTTGCTGTTTTTAGAAAAGAATCCCGAGGATTGCATTATAACTTGGATTATTCTGAAAAAGATAATAAGAATTGGCAGAAGAATACCAGAATAAGAAGTTCAGGTAGAACCAGTAAGAAAGATGTAAATTAAATTTTATATAATATGAAAAAATTGTTAATAATAATATTTTTAGTATCTTTTTTTGCCCGTGCAGAAGATATTTTAATTCCTATGGACTGGGATCAGGAAGATCATTTGAAGGCTTATGGATTAGCCTATTGGTCTATCGATAGAGGTGCAAAAGTTGAATGGCTTCTGAACTATCGGGGCGGATCTTTTAAGATCGAAGGCTACGAAAATATCATCAACGAAGCGGTAGTTCGAGGCGTAAGTTATGAATTAATTACTCAGAGCGATTTTGCTTCTATTGCGAATGAAATTTTACAGTCAAATATGGAAATAGTAGAGCTTGAAAAAGCTCCGAAAGTGGCTATCTATACTCCTGAAGGGAAATACCCCTGGGACGATGCTGTTACGCTTGCCTTGACCTATGCTGAGATACCTTACGTGACATTGTGGGATAAAGAAGTTCTCAGAGGGGATCTTTCAAAGTATGATTGGTTACATTTGCATCATGAGGATTTTACAGGTCAATACGGCAAATTCCTTGCAGGTCATGGAAGAGATAGTTGGTATAGAGATCAGGTCAGAAGATTTGAGAAACTGGCTAAGCAACTTGGATTTTCTAAGGTCTCAAGAGAAAAACTGGCAGTTGTTATTAAGATCAAGCAATTTGTAATGCAAGGTGGATTTTTATTTGCAATGTGTAGTGCTGCCGATACTTTCGACATAGCTTTGGCTGCTTACAAAACTGATATCTGTGATGCAGTCTTCGATGGAGATCCGATCGATCCTAATTGTCAGAGCAAATTAGATTACTCACAATGTTTAGCTTTTAAAGATTTTAAGCTTGAGTTTAACCCCTATGTGTATGAATATTCAGATATTGATCTTTCCAAAGAAATAAATAGGAGTGTTCCTGAGAAAAATGATTACTTTACTTTATTCGATTTCTCAGCAAAGTTTGACCCGATAGCTTCTATTTTAACTCAGAATCATACAAGGATTATTAAAGGTTTCATGGGGCAGACTACGGCTTTTAGAAGAGAGCTGATAAAAAAGAATGTGGTCATACTTGGAGATGTTAAGAATTCAGAGATTGTTAAATATATTTACGCACCTTTAGGTCAGGGTTTTTTCACTTTTTACGGAGGGCATGATCCTGAAGATCATAAGCATTATGTTATGGATCCACCTACGGAGCTTGAAATGTATAAGAATTCTCCCGGCTATAGATTGATATTGAATAATATTTTATTTCCTGCTACAAATAAGAAGAAAAGGAAAACGTAGATGTTCTTTAACTCAATTGAGTTTGCCATATTCCTTCCGATAGTATTTATTATCTATTGGTTTGTGTTAAATAAAAATCTGAAAGTTCAGAATTTTTTCATTTTAACAGCGAGTTATGTTTTCTACGGATGGTGGGATTGGCGTTTCTTATCTCTGATATTCTTTAGTTCAATAGTCGATTATATAGTAGGTGTTAAGCTTGAAAAAGCTGAGAAAGCAGGCCTCAGAAAGGTGTTATTACTTACGAGTATCTCAGTAAATCTTGGATTCTTGGGATTTTTTAAATATTTTAATTTTTTCTCAGAGAGTTTTGCAGATGCATTTACGCTATTTGGTACATCAATAGAAGCTTCAAGATTAAATATAATTTTACCTGTAGGTATAAGTTTCTACACATTTCAAACATTAAGCTATTCAATAGATGTCTATAGAAAGAAACTTAAACCGACAAAGGATATTATAGCTTTTTTTAGCTTTGTGAGTTTCTTTCCTCAGCTGGTTGCAGGTCCGATCGAAAGAGCGACCCACCTTTTACCTCAGTTCTACAAGAAAAGAACTTTCAAGTATGATAATGCAATCAGGGGTTCAAGGCAGATACTTTGGGGGCTTTTCAAAAAGATCGTGATAGCTGATAATTGTGCAAAATATGCCAATTTAGTTTTCAATAACTCATCAGAGCAAACAGGCAGTGCACTAGTACTTGGAGCAGTGTTCTTTGCATTTCAGATCTACGGAGATTTCTCAGGTTACTCAGATATTGCAATAGGTACTTCAAGACTTTTCGGTTTTGACCTGATGAAGAACTTCTCATATCCGTATTTTTCAAGAGATATTGCGGAGTTCTGGCGTAGATGGCATATATCCCTATCAACATGGTTCAGAGATTACTTGTACATTCCTCTTGGTGGAAGCAAGGGTTCTACTGCAAATAAAGTTAGGAATATATTTATAATATTTATCGTCAGTGGATTCTGGCACGGAGCGAATTGGACTTTCATTGCGTGGGGAGCATTGAATGCAATTTATTTCTTGCCGTTATTATTATCAAATAGGAATAGAAGAAATATTGGCACAGTTGCAGAGGATAAATTATTCCCATCTTTCAGAGAAACTTTAAGCATTCTATCCACATTTGTTCTGACAACATTTGCATGGATATTCTTTCGAGCAGAGAGTATGAAGCATGCA
>WTAK01000247.1 GCA_013139625.1 Candidatus Delongbacteria bacterium
GTTTGAAAAGTAAGTGAACAAGCTCTAATCTGAATGGATAGCTACTGGAAGACCTAATCTGAGAACAGACAGCTATAACATCAATATCTTTTTCCAATAATGCTTTTAAAAGCTGCATCATTTCTTGAGCATTCTCAGCACCAAAATTATTTACCAAATAATCTTTAACAAAAAGAACTTCTGACTTTTTTATAACTCTGTCAGCTTTTATTACCACTGCAAATAAAATAACTAAAGAATAAGTAAATTCTGACCTTAATTTTTGATCGTTACTGAATAATCTCTTGTTACCTTCTGTTTTCTCTGATGATAAAAAACTCCCCAACATACCACCAAGTAATGCCGCAATCGGTCCACCAAGAAAAAAACCAACAGTTGCACCTAATAATGTACCTTTAAAACTCATTTTAGATTCTCTTTATTATAATTAATTCAAATATAATCTTTTATTCTCAAATTATCTATTAACGATTATATTTTCATTTTCTCATTATAGGAGTAATAAGATGATTCTCCAATAATTACATGGTCTGTCATAGGAATATTCATAACATTTCCTGCTTCCTTCAGCATTTGCGTGATCTTATCATCGTTATCAGAAGGTTCAGGATCTCCGCTTGGGTGATTATGAACAATGATTAAGCTGCTTGCTGAAAATTCTACAGCAGCCTTAAAGACTTCTCTGGGATGAACCAATGCTCCCGAAAGATGCCCTATGCTGATTATCTCATCATGGATCACATAATTTTTCGTATTCAAGTATAAACCTCTGAAATGCTCTTTGACCAGTGTTGACATATCTTTAGTGTATTCGTACACATCTTCAGGTCCCCGTATCAGCTTTCTCGATCCTGTCTTTGAACTGTAGAATCTTCTGCCCAGTTCAAAAGCTGCGATCAACTTACAGGAATTAACTTCTCCGATCTTTAGATTTTCATTCAATTTCTTTGGGTCAGTCTCTTTTAGCAGTGTTTTGGAGCCGTAATCATTAATTATCCTCTCTGAAATTGTAAATACATTTTCATATCTTGTTCCCTTTCCTATCAGAACTGCAACTAATTCAGATAACTTCATCTCATCTACTTGACCATCGATCATTTTCTCTCTCGGCATCTTATCAATACCGAATTTCTTAACATTGTACTGTGTTTTCATTCTTTTTCTCACATAATTTTATAGGTAACAATACAATGTAATACTATCAAAGTGTCAAATAGTGACCCTTTGCTCTTTTTTCCAAAAAAAAATGCTTCCAGTTGGAAGCATTCTAAAAAAAATATTTAAATCATATTTATCTAGGCTGTGACTTCGTGATATCCTTTATTCGATTATTCTCATCCACCATAACACTGATACTCTTAAAATTTTCAAGCTCATCATCTCTATAATCAGCATAACTGATAATGATTATCGTATCACCCGGTTGAGTAAGTCTGGCAATAGCACCATTCATACAAATAGTACCACTACCTCTTTCACCTTCTATGGTATAAGTTTCTGCTCTACTACCATTATTGATATTTACAATCTGAACCTGCTCTCCGATCAAAATATCAGCAGCTTCCAAAAGATCTCTATCTATTGTAATACTACCTTCATAATTAAGATTAGCATCCGTTACGGTTGCTCTGTGGATCTTTGATTTTTTCATTCTGCGAAGCATTTTCTTACCTTCATTTTCTAATTAAGACACCATTTCTCAATGAGAGTCCCAAAGATAGTGAAAATATTTCAACTTGTCAATGATGACATTAGCTACAATATTTCAAAACCTATACAATACTGCAATAATTATCTTATTAGATCAAGTAGATCTAATGAAAAGCCATCCTCTTTAGAAGTATTACCTTCGAACCAAACACAAATTGGATCACCATCGTTCAAGCCTTTATCTTTCCAAGCTGCATCGATCAAAGTAAATGGCATTTTTTTCTCTTTACCAATAATTGATTTAATTGTCATATCAGGACCACCGGATCTCAATCTTACAACACTTCCTAATTTGTAATTTGCCATTTCTTTACTCCATTTAATTTTTTTATTCTACATTAGAAATATAATAAGCTTAGGAACTATAACGCAACACTTAAATTTTATAGAATAGTCTTAATAATATCACCTTTCTTATACTTTTCTTTTGAAGTGAAACTTACTTGCAGGTAATTATCTGTAACACCGGAATAGGTAAATTGATTATCTGTTCTTTTGATCTTTTCAATTATTATCTCTTTTTCATTTCCGATGTTTTTATTGTGAAATCGAATGAACTTGGCTTCAGATATCTGTCTAAGTTCCTTACTTCTTATCTCGATCTTCTTTTTCTCAACTTTAGGGAAAAGATTCTTTGCTGCGGCATACGGTCTATCGGAATATGAGAAAATATGTGCCGTGTCTATCAATGAATTCAGTAAGTAATCTTTGGAGATCTCGAAATCTTCCTCAGATTCAGTCGGAAAACCAACAATTATATCCGTTGCAATGAGAACATCTTTTTTTTCTTTTAATCTTTCGATCAATGTACTGAATGAACTTAAAGAATATTTTCGATTCATCCTTTTAAGGATTATATCTGATGCCGATTGCAATGGAATATGAAAATGTGGGCATATCCTGTCTCCTTTGACAAATAGATCGATCAATTCATCGTCAAAACACCATGGTTCTACTGAACTTATCCTTAATCTAAAACCTTTGACAGTTAATATTTCCTTTATGATATCTTTCAGCAGATAAACTGTCCCCGATTCCTCAGACTTATAACTTCCAAGATCTATACCGGATAGTATTATCTCTTTGTATCCATTCGTAACCAGATCTTTGATATCTTTCATTATTGATGATGGTGACTTACTTCTTGATCTTCCCCTTGCTTTTGAGATCGTGCAATATGTACATAAATTATCACAACCATCCTGGATCTTCAAAAATGCCCTAGTATGACTTAAATATGAGGTCAAGTGATAATCTTCAAAGTCAGCTTTCGAAATATCAGGTATTTGAATATAATTTAGTTCTCTTTGATGATTTTCTATGATCTTATCTATCTGATATTTGTTATTTACACCTAAAATTATGTTAGCAATATTCTGCTCTTTTAATTTTTCTGATTCCAGCTGAGAATAGCAACCCATCACAACTCTTACAGCATTGGGATTAGAAATTGATACTTTATTCAAAAATTTATATAGCTTACTATCGGCATTTGATGTAACTGTACAGCTATTTACAATAACTACATCGGCATTTTCAGGTTTCTTTAAGATATCATAACCTGACCTTGTAAGAATGTCTTTGATCGCTTCAGATTCATAGATGTTTAGTTTACAACCAAGTGTATATATGTATGCAGTTTTTTTCATATCTATAAATATATATTAAAATAAAAAAAGGTGGAAATTAATTTCCACCTTTTTAATTACTATATCAAAAGAAAAATTACTTCTCTTCTTCTTTAGTTTCTTCCTTTACCTCTGCGACTACTTCTTCCTTAGGCTCTTCATCTTTCTTAGCAGCTTTTTTTGTAGTCTTCTTAGCAGGCTTCTTTTCTTCTTTTGCTTCTTCAGCCGTACCTTCATCTTTCTTAGCAGTCTTTTTAGTAGCTTTCTTAGCAGGTTTCTTTTCTTCTTTTACTTCTTCCTTAGCTTCTTCCTTAGCTTCTACGACCTTCTCTTCTACTACTTCTTTTGCTTCTTCGGCTACTTCTTCAGCGGGAGCTTCAGTTTCAACTTTAACTTCTTCAACTACTATTTCTTCAACCTTCTCCTCTACGGGATCTGGTTCAGGAATATGAACTCTACCATCTGCATCAACGATTAGCTTGTCTGGATCTACTTTTTTAGGAGCTACCGCTGGAAGAGTTGCGCTTTTAAGAACTACTTTTCTAACTTCTTTATTGAAAGTTTCTACAACAAGATCGATCTCATCGCCTTCATTACAAGTTGCATAGTTATCTGATAAAGACTTAGGAACAAATCCTTCAACTACAGGATTACTTAGTTCAACAATAATACCTTTGTCGATCTTTCTGATAACTTTACATTTTACTGCATATCCTTCTACTAAGACATTTTCGAACTCTATCCAAGGATCAGCTTCAAGTTGCTTATAACCTAGAGCAATTCTTCTTTCATCTTTGTTGATATCAAGAACAATAACTTCGATCTCTTGTCCTTTTCTCACAACATCTTTAGGATGTCTGATCTTCTTGGTCCAAGATAGGTCACTGATATGGATCAATCCATCAATACCATCTTCAAGTTCAGTGAATGCACCGAATTGAGTTAGACTTCGAACAACACCTGCGTGCTTAGATCCAACAGGGTATTTATTTTCAATAATTTCCCAAGGATCAGCTTCAAGTTGCTTAAGACCTAGAGAAATTTTCTTTTCTTCTTTTTTGATATTTAAAACTACTGCATCAATTATATCACCTAAGTGAAGGTAAACTGATGGGTGTTTAACATGTTGTACCCAGCTCATTTCTGAGATATGGATAAGACCTTCAATACCTTTTTCGATCTCAACAAAAGCACCATAGTCAGTTATGCTTACAACTTTACCTTGTACTGTACTTCCTTCAGGATATTTGTCTTCAATTCCTTCCCAAGGATGTGGAGTAAGTTGCTTTAAACCAGCTGAAACTCTGATCTTGTCATAATCAATGTCTAAAATCTGAATATTAATTTTTTCATCTAACTTACATATCTCAGATGGGTGATTTACTCTACCCCAAGATAGATCAGTAATGTAGATAAGTCCGTCAAGACCATTTATATCAACGAATACACCAAAGTCAGTAATATTCTTAACGATAGCTTCTTTTACATCGCCAACTTGAATTTCTTTAAGAGTTGCTTCTCTTCTTTCATTAAGATCTTTTTGAAGGATGATCTTTCTTGAAAGAACAACATTCTTTCTTTGTTCATTAAGTTTAACGATCTTAAATTCCATTGTTTCACCGATCAATGCATCAAAATCCCTTACAGGATATACATCAATTTGTGATCCAGGTAAGAATGCATCGATACTCATCAAGTCAACTACGATACCGCCTTTAACTCTTCTAAGACACTTACCTTGAACAATAGTTTGCTCATCGTGAATAATTCTAACTTCTTCCCAGATCTTAAGGAAATCAGCTTTTCTTTTCGAAAGTATAAGTTCACCTCTTCTACCTTCAACTGCTTCAAGGAATACACTTATCATGTCTCCTCTTTTAATAGAATCCAGATCATCAAATTCATCTAGATCTATCATTCCTTCACTTTTGAATCCAATATCTACTGCAACACCAACTTGGTTGATGTTTACAATCTTACCTTCAATGATCTCACCTTCTTTGATGTCAGTCATTGATGTAGCCAGTAAGGATTCCATTTCCTCGATCTGCTCTTCTGTGTACTCTTCTTCGTACAATTCATTGATGTCGTCTACCCAAATTTCTTCTACTTCTGGTTCAACAACGGGTTGGTTTTTTGTTTCTTCAGTCATTATAAAAATACCTCCTGATTTTGAACGGTCTACCGACACTGCCGGAATCATCGCCGTTTTTGGAATTCTGAATATATATATATTACATTATAATGTCAAGATAAGATTTAATTATTTTATGAATTTGCATTAATTAAAAAAAAATCGTATTTTCTACATCGATTGAGGGTACAAATCAAATTGGAGCAGGTATCAAGAATTTCATTATCAATCATCATCATAACTTAGTGGCTGCAATAGCACTGATAGCATTCTCGGTAGTAGTTTTATGCTCTTTTGACTCCGGTCAAGCAATGGTTCAAGATCCTGTTGACATCAAAACAGAGACCCTACCTGATAGTTTACTTGTAAGGACACCATGTGACAACAACTTTGCTCTTTGTGGTTCGATACTTCCTAACGAAGGGTTTACGAATTCTTTAATTGCAGTTGAAGGTATTAATATCGGACATGCTGTCGAACTTTCAAATGCATTGAGATTTCATGTTGATTTCAGATTTTTAAAAGCTGGTGAAGAATTCCAAATAGTTTTTGACTCTACGAAAACAAAGATTGTTGAATTTGAGTTCAAACCTGATGTTGTAACAACTCACAGACTAACTAAAAATAAAAATGGTGAGTATGATTACAAGAAAATTTCACTTCCTGTAGAAACCAAGTTCAGATTTATAACAGGTAAGATAGAAACTACTTTAAACCAAGCTCTTTTAGACAGTAATATTCCTCGTTCTACCAGTCAAGTTGTTAACGGGATCTTAGAATGTGTTGTAAACTTTAGATCCGATGCAAGGGTCGGTGATCAATTCACTGTTTACATGGAAGAATACTATTATCATGGCAAAAAACTATCCGGAGGAAAGATCCATTATGTTTCATACTCCGGGAAAAGAAGTGGATTCCATGAAGCATTCAGATATGACGACATTGATCCATTATCAGCCTACAATGCACACTATACAAAAGATGGAAAGGCTTTAATCCATTCTGCTCTAAGATTACCTGTTGATAAAATTCATGTTACCAGCTCGTTCGGAAGCAGAAGACATCCTGTAACCGGTAGAAGATCATTTCACTCCGGTGTTGATTATAGAGGTCGAAGGGGAGATCCTGTTTATGCGGTTGCAAAAGGAAAAGTTGTTTACTCCGGATATGACAAGTTAAACGGAAATAAAGTTGTTCTCAAGCATTCAGATGGGACAAAAACATACTATCTTCACCTAGATAAAAGGCTTGTAAAGAAAGGTAATAAAGTGATAGCAAGGCAACAGATCGCAAAGATTGGTAGAACAGGAAGAGTTACCGGGCCTCATCTTCATTTTGGTATAAAAAGCAGTAAAGGCAAATGGGTAAATCCTCTGCTTAAGAGAATGATCGCAACTCCAAAATTGAAAGCTGAAAAATATGCTCGTTTTTTAACTCAAGTTGAAGAAACCGCCAAAACCGTTGGTAAGTACAGAGAAAAAAAAAAGATATTTACTATCAGTGGTTTGTAGAAAATTACATTTTTAAATATTCAATAACCGCATCCGCAACTTTTTTGCCTGCACCTTTATCACCTATGGAATTAGAAACTTTTTCCAACTCTTTGACAGTATCATCATAGTAATCTTTATCATTCAAATATTTCAAAGCTTCAACTTTCAGATTTTCTGCTGTAAAATCATCCTGCATCAACTCTGGAACGATCATCTTATTAGCAATGATATTCGGCAATGCTATAAATTCAGTTTTAATGATCCTTTTTGCGATCTGAT
>WTAK01000418.1 GCA_013139625.1 Candidatus Delongbacteria bacterium
GTAAATTAATTCCAAATCTTAATAAAAAAATTAGCAAATTTATAGAAATACGATAAAATAGGAGTATTTGATGTACTATCCATATTTTAGAGGGAAGCAGAACGAATTGATTATTTTGAGAGATAAAGCACAATTTCTAAAAGTTAATAAGATTCATCCAATTATTGAGCCAGTTAAGGAATAGAATAAACAATTAATACGAGCTATCGAAAATTTAGAAAAAGCAAGAACAGAGTATACTTTAATATTTAATCCTAAAGCCTCTTCAGTTCAAATTGATAGAAATATATTAATTAACGAAATATTAAAAACAAATTGCTCAAATCTTTGTCATATCGGAGTTATAATAAAAGGAGAGGAAGATATTCGCACCCTATCTGAATTATTAAAAACATGTAAAGACAATAATTTTTCTATTATTCATCATGGCTATGATAAAGCAATAGAATTAAAAAACCTTATTAAAAACGAAAAAAGAATAAAGAAACATATTTTTATTGATGGTTATTCAGGCAAACTTTACCAAAAGCACTTTAATGATGTTGATAGAATTCTTATCAGGGATGGTTTTAAAAACCAAAAAAATGCTGACTATCCTGAATCTGAGCATTTTTCAGACCTACATGCAACATTTAAAGATGAAGGAATGAACGGTTTTGGTGATTATTTAATTGTAGGAGAAGGATTCTCAGAATCTGGTGGACCAGCCTATGCTGTTGCAATACATCTAACTTATCTTAATGAAGAAAGTGATATGTTCATTTATCATTTTGTCTCAGATAGAACAAATTCACCTACAGATCCAGGTGGCAAATTTCTGGAAGCTCTAAAAAAAATGATAGACAAAGCAGCAAAATCAGATTCAAAGATTTTTCAGTCGAATGCATTTATGGAATATGTTGAGCTATACAACATACAGCATTATCCTGGGCTTGGTTCTGTAAAAAAACTATCAATGTTACATCATTTAGAATTAATTGCAAATTATTTCAAGGATTAGCTTAATGTATTGTTGCTCAAATTGTTTTAATGATAACTTTTTAAAAGAACATATAGAATTAAAAAGTACACAAAATGGAGATTGCTCTTTTTGTGGAAGTAAAGATGTAAAAGTAATTAATCCAGAACATTTATATGATTTGTTTATTCCTGTTTTTGATCTTTATAAAAGTAGTACTAGAGGAGCAACATTAGGTTTTAGAATTAAAAAAGATTGGAATATTTTTAACATCGAAGATATAGAGAAACTGTACTCTTTGATGTCACTCTTATACGATAGTGAATTATTAGAATCTGATAAATTCAAACCGATATATAAACAGGATAAATCAAATATTGCTAAATGGATGACTTTCAAAGAAGAATTAAAACATGAAAATCGATTTTTCCCAAGAAATAGACCTAAAGATGATCATCTAGAATATTTGTTTAAGTATTTAGGAGTGAAAGAACATAAAGATAAAATATTTTATAGAGCCAGAAAAGATACTGGGAGCAAACATTCAAAAGATTTAATGAAAAAACCATCTAGTAAAAAAGCAACGAATGGAAGAGCAAATCCTAATGGAATTTCTTATCTATATCTAGCATCTGATGTCAACACCGCAATTTCTAAAATTAGACCATATAAGGATGAGACAATTACTATATCTGAATTTGTACCTATTGAAGATTTAAGTTTTGCTGATTTAAGACAGCCACAGTCCTTTTTTAGTTGACGATCCAGATGAACTATTGATTATCTATCAAAACATGACATATTTGAATGAATTAAGTAATGAACTGTCTAGACCGGTCAACCCAAATGATATAAATCTGGAATATTTACCGAGTCAATATTTATGTGAATTTATCAAGCAAGTCGGATATGATGGTATAATATATAAAAGTTCTTTGTCCAAAGGTTCTAATTATGTCATTTTCAACGACCATAAATTTAAAAATGATGTAATTCATCAATTTAAGATTTCTGACTTAAATGTTAAGTTTAAAGAAGTAAAATAGCTTTGCTAGATAATCAAAATAAAAGTTTTCATTTTAATTAAACTGAAATAAAAAGATCAACAAGTAGGGTAAATAATAACATGGATCTTAAATACTGGCGTTATTTTCTTTCTATTGAAGAAGATTTTATTAAAACTTTAAGATATGTTGAATTGAGTAAAGATAACTTAAAAACATATTCTATTGAATATACTCGTCTTTTAGTAAGTGCTTGTGCGGAGATAGAAACAATTCTTAAGCTGATCTGCAAGACAACAGGTTCTAATTGTAATAATTTTAATATTTCAAAATTGAAAAAGAAATTATATGAGCATGATTTTTGCTATATGCACGAAGCTGATGTGATTATTTCTAACTATGAAAGTTGGATCACTCCATTTGATTGTTGGAAAAAAGATGATGACAAAGGTAATCCAGTATCTCCCAGTTGGTGGAAAGCTTATAATAGTATAAAGCATAACCGTGATGAAAAATATAAAGAAGCAAATTTAGAAAATGTGTTACTTGCAATCTCAGGTTTGCTTGTTGCTGAATTGTATTACTACGAAAAAATTACTTCACTGGATGGAAGACCTAGCCCTAAACCGAAGTTTTTCGGATTAGAGTATTTCATTGAACCTTTAAAACTTACTGGTTTTGGATGGGATCTTCCATGGAAAAAAGTTAAAAAAAAGTAGCAAAGGGTCACTATATGACACTATGCTATGTGTATATTGCAGAAAAACGGAGAAGTTAATGAAAAATAAAGATGTAATAACGGATATAGATTTAACACATGGACAGTTTCTTGTATATGAAGCAGAAGATGGGAGTATCAAGCTTGATGTTAGAGTAGAAAATGAAACAGTTTGGTTAACCCAACCAATGATAGCAGATTTATTTCAAACCACTCAACAAAATGTAAGTCAGCATATACTCAATACATACTCAGAAGGGGAGTTGGATAAAAAGGCAACTCACAAGAAATTCTTGTCAGTTCGAAAAGAAGGTGCCAGAGATGTGAAAAGAGATCTTGATTTTTACAACTTAGATTTGATAATATCTGTAGGATATAGAATAAAAAGTAGCATTGCTACAAGGTTCAGAATTTGGGCGACTCAAAGATTAAAAGAATATATCATAAAAGGATTTACACTGGATGTCGAGAGATTAAAAAATCCTGATCTTCCTTTTGATTATTTTGAAGAACTTACAAGAGTAATTCAAGATATTCGAACATCCGAAAGACGCTTCTATCAGAAAATTACAGACATTTATGCAACAAGCATTGATTATGATGCTACACAAGACATTAGTATTGGTTTCTTTAAGACAGTTCAAAATAAAATGCACTGGGCAATAACAGGTCAAACAGCCGCAGAGATCGTACATTCAAGAGCAGATGCTTCAAAACCCAATATGGGTCTTACAAATTTTAGAGGAGTAAAAGTGCGAAAACAAGATATTTCAATAGCAAAAAACTATCTTGACGAAGAAGAGATAAAAGCATTGAATAATCTTGCGGAACAATATTTGATATTTGCAGAAGGACAGGCAATGCGTAGAATTCCAATGTATATGAATGACTGGATCACAAAGCTTGATGGTTTTCTAACTATAAACGATAGAGAAATACTTAATCATGCAGGGAAAATATCACATGATCTTGCAAAAGAAATTGCTGATACTGAATATGAGAAGTTTAATAAAACAAGATTAGAAGAATTAAAACATTCTGATAGTGATTTCGATAAGGTTGTAAAGCAAATACCTGGAAAGAGGTCAAGAAGAGATTAACTAAAGAAGGAAATGAAACGGTGACAAATTGTCACCAACTGAAATTATTAGCAATCAGAATTTTTTGAAAAGTGAGAAAAAAGTTAAAAAAAAGTAGCAAAGGGTCACTATATGACACTATGCTATGTGTATATTGCAGAAAAACGGAGAAATAATGAAAAAGAATGAAAAACAACTTACAATGAAAGACGAATTAACAGACTTTCTCTTATACACTACTCCGAATGGTAATGTGAAAGTTGAAATATTTTTTAATAACGAAACAGTTTGGCTTACACAAAAAAGAATGGCGGAATTGTTTGGAGTAGATATTACCACAATAAACGAACATTTAAAAAATATTTACAAATCACAGGAATTGAAAAAAGAGGCAACCATTGGGAAATTCCCAATAGTTCAAACCGAAGGAAATCGAGAAGTCAGAAGAGAAGTACAATTTTACAACTTAGATAGTATTTTATCGGTGGGTTACAGAGTAAACTCCAATCAGGCAACTCAGTTTCGTATCTGGGCAACAAAAATCCTTAAAGATTACATTATAAAAGGATTTGCCATGGATGATGATAGACTTAAAAACGGCAAGTATTTTGGTAAAGATTATTATAAAGAACTTCTTGAAAGAGTTCGTTCAATTCGTACTAGTGAACGAAGGATTTACCAACAAATAACTGATATTTTTGCTGAATGTAGCATCAATTACGATCCAAAATCAGATATTACAAAATCTTTTTATGCCAGGATTCAAAATAAATTCCATTTTGCAATAACCGGACAAACAGCGGCTGAGATCATTAATTCTAAAGCGGATAAAACTAAACCATTTATGGGAATGACGACTTGGAAAAATGCACCTGATGGTAGAATTTTAAAGTCCGATACAGTTATCGCAAAAAATTATCTTAGTGAAGAAGAGATCAAGAAATTAGAAAGAGCTATTTCGGGATATTTTGACTATATCGAAAGATTAATTGAGAATAGAACAATTCTAACAATGGAAAAACTCGCAGGATCAGTTAATAATTTTTTAGAATTCAATAAATATGATGTCCTTGAAGGAAAAGGAAAAGTATCACATAAACTTGCGGAGTTAAAAGTATTTGCAGAATATGATGAATTTAATAGAATACAAAAAATAGATAGTGATTTTGACAAAATCATTAAGACAATATCAAGTAAGAAAAATTGAAAAAAGTAGCAAAGGGTCACTATTTGACACTATGCTATGTGTATATTGCAGAAAAACGGAGAAAGTATGAAAAACGATAAAGAGACACTCGCAATATTTGATAATTTTAAAATCAGAAGAATTTACGACGAAAAAAAAGAACTATGGTATTTTTCGGTTATTGACATAGTTGCAGCTTTGACAGAACAAGCAGATTATCAACTAGCAAGGAATTACTGGAAAGTTTTGAAGAATCGTTTAGTTAAAGAGGGAAACGAGTCGGTTACAAATTGTAACCAGCTGAAATTACAGGCTGCTGATGGGAAAAAATATAAAACTGATGTAGCTGATGTTGAAACTTTATTACGGCTGATACAATCTGTTCCTTCAAAAAAAGCAGAACCAATTAAATTGTGGTTAGCTAAAGTCGGATATGAAAGAATGCAGGAAATGGTAGATCCTGAATTAGCTCTTAATAGGTCAAGAGAATATTGGCAAAGCCATGGTAGAAGCGAAAAATGGATTCAGCAAAGAATGATGCAACCGGTTTAGAAGAAAATAAAGACTCTGCTCATGAAGGTGGAAAAATTTCAAAAGATGCGAGAATCGCTTTAGAAGATAAAACAGGTAAATCGGTTATTACCAATCAAAATTTTTTGAAAAGTGGGAAGAAGAAGCACACATAAGCAGTTATTCGAAAATATCGAATAACTCAACTATTAAGGATTTCTTACAGGTTCGATAAACTTAATGTGACTTTTTCTTAATATTAACCATCAAGATCCCTGATAATATAAGTAAAATCCCAAAGAATGTCTGCCATCCAAATCCTTCACTTAGGAAGATCACAGCCAAAATAACCGTAAAAATAGGCTCCATCAGATATGCAAGTCCTGCAGCTGTTGGTGAGATTCTTTTCTGCACATAAAATTGCAGTGAAAATGGAATGAAAGTAGCAAATATAGCGAGAAATACTAAGCTTGAAATAATAGTTGGGTCTAGCATAGCGGCAATATCGATCTCTACCCCGAATACAAATACCTCGTAAGCCAAATATCCAAAACCCATTATCGCACTTGCTATGAATTGGATGAATATCAAAGAATACAAATTTTCTTCTTTAGTAAAATGGCTGATGAACATGACTTGAAAAGCAAAAGTAACACCACAGGCAATAGTATAGATATCTCCGATATTAAAATTAAAGGTACCAATATCACTTACAGAAAGTAAATAGACACCTACAAAAGCGGTAGTGACGCTCAGAATAACAGTTTTTTTGATCTTATTTTTCCAGAATAATTTTTCCACAAAAGGAAGAAGTAATATATATGTTGCAGTTAAAAATCCTGAGTTAGAGGCAGAGGTATATTGAAGACCAACCAATTGGAATATCATTGCAAGACCGTTTATTCCTCCAATTATGGAACCTTTTATCACTACATTTTTTGAAAATGATATTTTTTTTCTGAAAATAAGCCAAACTGTGATACCGGCAACAATAAATCTAAAAGATATTATTAATGAAACAGGTAAATTATGATCTTCGAGCAAAACCTTTCCGAATATAAACGTACTTGCCCATAACAAATTGATAATAATCAGTATAATAAGCATAAAATCAGTTTCCGCTAAAGGTTATAAACAACTTATCAAGTGGATAAATTTAATTTATTTGGCGATTTAAATCAATGCTCATTTTATTATCAACATAAATCACCCCAATAAAATCCAGCATTTAATAAGATTTCTTAAATTTTTAGGCAGTAAAACAAAAAAAGTAAAATTTCATGACATTAATATTGAAGAACTGAAAATTAACAAGTATCTTGAATTTCTACAAAATTTGTTACGAAAATATAATCTTGGAATAAAATTATGAATGATGATCTAAGAAAAATACCACCACATGATCTTGAAATAGAGAGAGCTCTGTTATGCTGTATAATGATAGATGAGGATTGGGTTGAAAAACTAGGGGATTCACGCCCCGAGGAAGAATATTTTTACTCAAAACAGCATAAATATATATTTGAAGCTATGAGTAAACTTAATTCAGAGAATCTTAAAGTTGATCTTCTTAGTCTAAAAAATTATCTTCAACAAAGTGGGAAATTGACAGAAGCGGGCGGAACACCGTATTTAGCTGAAGTAATTGATGCAATATCAACGAGTGCGAATATTCGGCATTATGCAGAAATCGTAGAAAATAAATATCTTTTAAGATCGCTTATTAATATGAGTACAGCATCTATTGAAACAGCATTCTCTCAAGAGCAGGAAGCAAAATATTTACTCGACAAACTTAGTACCGAATTATTTGTTTTAGCAGAGCAAAAGCAAAGGAACACACCTCAGCAGATCGAAAAAACACTTGTAGATGTTTATGCTCAAATTGAAGAGTGGAGTAAAAAAGAAGGTGATGTTTCAGGCATTACTTCCGGATATGAAAGATTGGATACTCTTACGGCAGGATGGCAGAAAAGTAATTTGATCGTTTTAGCGGCAAGACCGAGTATGGGTAAAACTCAGGTAGCTCTTAATTTTGCGATAAATGCAGCAAGATCAGAAGAAAAGACACCTATAGCTATATTTAGTTTAGAGATGGGTAGAAATGAACTTGCGATGAGATTGTTGTCAATGGTAGGAAATGTTAGTCTAAGTCATTTAAAATCAGGAAATTTACAGGCTGATGAATGGACTTCATTGGGTATTGCAATGGGAGCTTTAGCAGAATTACCTCTTTATATAGACGATTCAACATCTTTGAATATTCTAGAACTCAGAACAAAGTGCCGAAGACTAAAAAAAGATAAAAATATTGGAATGATCATTGTTGATTATATCGGTTTGATGGAAACTGATCATAAAATCGAACGACATGAAGGTATTTCAAGGATATCAAGGGCATTAAAAGGGCTTTCAAAAGAATTGAACATTCCAATTATGGTGCTATCTCAGCTTAACAGAGAAGTGGATAAGAGGCAGGATAAAAGACCGATACTTTCTGATCTTAGAGAGTCTGGTGCAATTGAGCAGGATGCCGATCTTGTAATGTTTATTTTAAGGCCTGAATTCTACGGTATTAAAGATGCTAACGGAAGAGATCAATCAGGTTTGGCTGAAGTTATTATAGGTAAGCAAAGAAGTGGTCCTACCGGGCTTGTTAAACTTCATTTTGATAAGAAATGCCTTAAGTTTGAGGATAATATTGATAAGTATTCTGATAATGCATACGGCGGTATGTAAAAAATATAGTTCTTGAAGTTACGGGTATTATTCTTTAAATTATTTTATAATTAAATAGTTATTCAGCTTACAGTTGGTAAATATAAATAAACAATAGGTTATATTTTGACTAAATTTATTAAGAAAGCAAGACGATTTCTAACTCACGACCTTTGGTTTGCTGATATTGAGGATAGTTTTACGGGTGCAAAAAAATTCTTCGTAAAAGAATTACAAATGCTTGTTCTCGAAATAAAACTACTTCAAAGGAATAACTTATTTAGTAGAGCTTCAGCTTTAGCTTTTACAACTTTATTATCTTTAATACCGGTTTTAGCAATAATGTTTATGTTCTTCAAAGCCTTCGGTGGAAAAATGGTCGAAGAGAAGATAAAACCTCTAGTATTAGAATTCTTAGCATCAGGAGCCGGAGATACAATATCTGAGTATATTGATTCATTTCTGGGTTCAGCTACAGTTGATGCTTTAGGTAGTATAGGTGCAATTTTTTTATTAGTAGCAGTGTATTCCATTCTTTCCTCCATTGAAAGATCTTT